>CAYZXV010000087.1:0-5806 GCA_964482525.1 uncultured Rhodospirillaceae bacterium
CAAGCCGTTGCCTCTGCGACTGAAGAGTTGGCAACTTCTATCAAAGAGATTGCCCAACAAGTAGATCGTTCACGTACTGTTGCCGTCAAAGCGGATGCTGAAGCAAAAGAAACTACGCAGTTAATCCAAAAACTTTCGGAATATGTAACAGGCATTGGCCAGATTGTCTCGCTGATTAACGATATTGCGTCTCAAACAAACTTGCTTGCGCTTAATGCGACGATCGAAGCGGCACGCGCCGGAGATGCAGGCAAAGGTTTTGCCGTCGTCGCAAGCGAGGTCAAAAACCTTGCCAGCCAGACTGCAAAAGCGACAGAAGAAGTCAGCAGCAGGATCAGCATGATCCAATCAGGAACAGCTGATGCCGTTCACGCCATTGAGTCTATTACAGCCGTCATTACGGAAATGGGCTCGATCAGCGGATCAGTTGCCGCCGCAGTGGAAGAGCAGGGTGCCGCAACATCCGAGATATCACGGAACGTGGAACAGGCCGCTTCTGGAACGCAGGAAGTTTCAGCCAATATTGGTATGGTCGAAACGGCCTCTCACGAAACTGGCGCAGCGGCTACGCAAATCAGCAACGCGGCAAGCGAACTGTCCGAACAAGCCAATCTTCTGAAGATGGAAGTCGACAAGTTCCTCTCTACTGTTCGCTCGGACGATCAATCCCTTGCGACTTGGGATCAGGCCCTCTCCATTGATCGTGGCGGGATTCTTGACACCCATCATAAAAGGATATTTGAACAGGTCAACTTGTTCTATGATCGCATGATGAAGGGCGACGGGGTGAAAGGGGCGCGCGAAATGCTCGCAACCTTTGGCAACACACTCAAGCAACATTTCATCGAAGAAGAAGGGTTGATGCAGCGGCATAAATACCCGCAGCTTACCGACCATCGCAAAGACCACGAAACCGCCTGGGCCCGTTACCAGGCGCTTATGAAAGATATGGAATCTGGGAAACAGAACGCCGCCGCCGATGCTCTTCGTTTCGCCGTCGATTGGCTTAAAAACCACATCCAAGGCCAAGACCGTATGCTGGCAAATTATCTGAATGGCCGAAAGTAAAGTTGGCAAGGCATAAGCCGTGCAGGCCTTACCCTAGCGCCTGTGCGCCTTCGGCGCGAATACGCTGGCGCAGAATATCGATGGGGACAAGGTCCTTCGTCTCACTTTGAAAGCACCAGAATGTCCAGCCATTGCACGCGGGCAACCCTTGGACCGTTGCGCCAACCTTGTGGATTGAACCACGCACTTCATCGCCATCACGGCCCTGCGCGATCAGGGTTGCGTCTGACTTCACGCGCGCCATAAAGCGTTGTCGTTCATCAAAAAGCTTATCGCCGGGATGAAGTAAGCCACGCTCTAACACCGCGCCAAAGGGAACACGTGGTTCATCACGTTTGGCTGGTGTAATAAGGAACTCGGCCTGAGCTGAGCCCTTAATCTCCGCAATGCGTTTTTCAGCATAACGCGCATAATATTCATCGCGTTCAAGCCCAATATAATGACGCCCAAGCTTCTTCGCGACGGCCCCCGTTGTTCCACTACCAAAAAAGGGATCTAGAATAACATCCCCCGGTTTTGTCGATGATGTGATAACGCGGTACAACAAGGACTCTGGTTTCTGCGTCGGATGAAGTTTGTTTCCTTCATCGTCGCGACGGCGTTCCTTACCGCTGCAAATGGGCAGGTTCCAATCGCTACGCATTTGCTTTTCATCATTCATATTCTTCATGGCTTCATAGTTGAAGCATGGCCGCGCATCCGGCGAGGGCGCAGCCCATATCATCGTCTCGTGCGCATTGGTGAAACGCATGCCCCGAAAGTTTGGCATCGGGTTACTCTTGCACCAAATGATGTCATTCAAAATCCAGAAGCCCAGATTTTGCAGGATCGCGCCAACGCGAAAAATATTGTGATAACTGCCGATAACCCACAAACAACCATCTGGCTTCAGAAGGCGTTTTGCTTCACGTAGCCAGTCGTAAGAGAATTGATCATAGGCGGCAAAATCACTGAACTTATCCCAATCATCATCGACGGCATCAACAAGGGAATGATCAGGCCGCAGAAGCTCGCCGCCTAACTGGAGATTATAGGGCGGGTCCGCAAAAATGCAGTCGACCGATGCATCGGGGAGTTTGCGCATATTTGCAATGCTGTCCCCGATCAGGATTTTATTGAGCGGCAAGACGGCAGCGCCGCCAGAAGCTTTGGCGGTCTTTTTGGGTGCGGACTTGACTGTTTTCGGGCGTGGCGGCATGGCGAAAGACACTTATCCACAATCCCTAAGAAAAGCAAGCGAAATCGAAAGAAAGAGTCATTTGAATCATTTAGTTATGGTTTTATGCTCACTCTTTGGTTTGAGCCACTGGGCCAAACGAGCGTCGATGCCAGAGCGTAGGGCCAAGCTCTTGCAAGGCTTTCATGTGGGCAGCCGTTCCATACCCGGCATTACGCTCCCACCCATAATCCAAATGGACCTGCGCAAGGGCCTTCATAATGCGGTCGCGGGTAACTTTCGCGATGATTGAGGCCGCTGCAATGGATAGGCTCGTTCCATCACCTTTGATCACACAGGTCGCAGGGCAGGGCAGATCGCGCGGAATCTTATTGCCATCGACAAGGACATGATGCGGGACAGGATCAAGCAATCGCACCGCGCGGCTCATCGCCAAAAGGGCGGCATTTAAAATGTTGATGGTGTCGATCTCACGCACCGTGGCCTCTGCCACGGCATAAACGCAATGCTGCGTCAGAAGAGGGTAGAGCGCCTCTCGCTGACGTTCACTCAGTTTTTTGCTATCATTGATTTTCTGTGCAAGATGGTCGGGGAAGCCTTGTTGCGGAATAATGACGGCAGCGGCAAGAACAGGGCCAGCCAGAGGGCCACGCCCAACCTCGTCTACGCCGCAAATGATACGCCCCTCGTCACGGCCCAGATTTGTTTCAAGGATCAAATGGGGCATCGCTCTACACCTTCCATCCACTATGGATAGCAACGATACCCCCCATCATACGGCGGATACGAACCAAATCAAACCCAACATCTGCCATACGCTTGGCCAAAACATCGGGCGGCGGAAACTGGCGAATGCTTTCGGCAAGATATTGATAGGACTCGCGATCCTTCGCAACTTTCTCACCGAGCCACGGCAAAACGGAAAAGCTATACGCTTCATAGGCGGCCCTAAGGGGTGGTGCAACGTCTGGACTGAACTCCATTATGAACAGCCGACCGCCAACTTTTAACACACGAAAAAATTCAGCCAACGCCTGATCAATCCTCGTTACATTGCGAAGACCGAAAGAAATACAAACGGCATCCATGCTTTCATCGGCGAAGGGGAGGGCCTCGGCATTGCCGACCACCCAACGTGCGCCATTAAGCCACCCCGCATCCGTCAAACGGGCGCGACCCACACGCATCATGTCTTCATTAAGATCACAAACAGTCATATTAGCTTTGCCCTGCGTCGCGGCAAGGCACCGGCGCGTAATGTCGCCAGTCCCCCCGGCAACATCCAAAATCGCTTCGCCGGGACGCGGACGAAACACACGGACGAAATGATCCTTCCACAGGCGATGGAGCCCACCGGACATCAAATCGTTCATAAGGTCATAGTTGTCCGCTACAGACGAAAAGACATCACGAACCCGTGTTGTTTTTTCATCAGGATCCACGCGTGTATACCCAAACCATTCGGCTTCTGGGTTTGGAGCTTTGGCACAGCGCGCGCTCATGCTGCCGCCGCTGGCGAGGTTGCCACAGCCGGAGACAGCATTTGCCCGTACAAGGTAAAAATGCCATCACGCCACGCTTCCATGGGGAAGGACTCGCTGATAAAGGCGCGGGTGCGAAGCGCGAGATCAATACGGCGAGCCGCACTCATCGCCAAGGCCTCGCGCAAAGCATCAACAAGCGCAGCCCTATCATCCGGCGCAATGACCCATGCCGTTTCGTCTTTCTTCACCATTTCTGCATTCGCGCCGCAATCTGTCACGATCACCGGGCGCCCGATCGCCTGCGCAGCCAAAAGCTCGGCCCCCTGCCCACGCGGCATAGCATTCGCAGCGACCACAATGCTGGAGAGCCAACACGCCGCCGGCCAATCGGTACAATTATCCGGCATGATGATCTTGCCCTCAAGGCCCATGGACTCGACGAGAGCCTCAACCGTTTTGCGTACGCCACCACGTCCCTGATCCTGACCTATTAAGACAACGTAAAGATCCGTGCCTTTCATCTCTGTCAACGCTTCAAGCAGCAAGCGATGGCCATACCCGGTCGCCATTGGCGTCGCCATGATGATCACGGTCGACTGCTCCGGCAAACGCCAAAGCTTATAAAGTTGGTTGATCCGCTCCGGCGTGACGCGAACGGCATCGAACCATTGCATATCAACACCGGGTCGAATAACGGAAAGATACTGGGTGTTTAGGCCCATATCCTTGGTAAGAAAATCGGCCATATAGTGGGACGGCACACGAAACCGCGCGCCGCGATTAGCCGCAAGTTGAAGCGCCTTGCGGCGCGAGGCCGTAATGGGGCAGGGCTCTGTTATATCAATCAAAAGCGGCAAGTTCCGACGCACAGATAATTTGGTGCCAAGTCCAGCCAGATCGACCCCGTGCGCGTGGATAAGCACTGGCCGCTCCCGCTCAATCAATCGCTCCAGCGCGACGCGATTACGCCAACCGAAAAACAAACTTTTGGTTGCAAGCGGCAAACACGTATGGCGCACAGCCGCGCGTTCGGCCTCAAGAACAAGTGAGCCCCCCGCCGAAGCAACCAAAGGCCGCCACCCAGCACGATGTGTTTGCACAGAAAGATCAACGACTTCACGGGCTAAAGGTCCCAATTCCATATCTGCAGCAAGATGCAACACAGCAGGGCGCATGGGAGAAGGGGGCTTGAGCCCCGACGAAGTCCTGTTAGATTGGGTCCGGTCTTGATACGCCATGAACAACAACGAGTCCTTGCTTATGAATCAGAATCTGCCGCAGTTTTTGAGCTTACCGGATAGACAGCTTGCCTATCAACAAGTCCTTGCAACACCAGAAAACCGCGCTCTGCCGGGGGTCGTTTTCTTGGGCGGTTTCGCGACCGATATGACCGGGACCAAGGCGACCTTTCTTGCCCAGAAATGCGCTGAAAAGGGCCTTTCCTGTACCTTATTCGATTATCGGGGCCATGGACGCTCATCTGACCTTTTTGAAAATGGGTGTATTGGGGATTGGACGGATGACGCCCTGCATATCCTCGACCATCTGACACAAGGCCCACAGATCCTTGTTGGTTCCTCCATGGGTGGATGGATCGGCCTTTTGCTTGCCCGCGCCCGTCCTGAGCGCCTTGCTGGCTTTGTGGGCATAGCCGCCGCTCCTGATTTTACCGAAGACCTAATCCTCCCCATGATGACTCCGGCCCAACACGAAGCCATGGCCCGTGATGGTTTTTTCTATGAAAAAGAAGAAAGGGACCTCGGCGAGGGAGAGATGCGCATCCCTATCACGCGCAAGTTGATGGAGGACGGCGCAAGACAATGCGTCATGAAATCACCCCTACGGATTGCTGCACCCGTGCGATTGCTTCAGGGCCAACAGGATACTGAGGTTCCTTGGAAATCAGCCCTAAATATCGCGGCACATATCGAAGGCGATAACGTCGAAGTTACACTGGTAAAAGACGCCACGCATCGCTTTAGTCGCCCAAGCGATCTCGCTTTGACCTGGCGCACGATTGAAGGCGTTCTAGAGTCCTATCAAACTCTAGCAACCTAAATCCGTGTAATCACAACAT
>CAYZXV010000088.1:0-5736 GCA_964482525.1 uncultured Rhodospirillaceae bacterium
TGATTTGGGCCACGAACCTGCTCCCACAAAGTTGGATTGATTTTACGACCCGGCTCTAGAAATCCCTCTTTTCAGGAACTCAAGCCCCACTGAAACGCGCGGACCATTAAAAAAGGGCCCCTAAAGGGACCCTTTTTTAATGGTGCCGTTGGAGGGATTTGAACCCCCGACCTTGGCTTTACGAAAGCCCTGCTCTACCGCTGAGCTACAACGGCACGGGTGCGCCCATTCGCTTTAACGAACCGCCGCGCTAAGGGGCGCAACCTAGCCGACCTTTGGGTTCTTGGCAACCGATTAGTTATGGGGATTCGTTAACGAAAAAGGCCGCTTTTTGCCAGTTTTCAAGGCTAATTGACCGATTTAATTGCTTGCATCCCATGGATGAACACTATAAAACAGCCTCTCTGGTTACGACGACATTAACTGTTTTTCCTAAAGACTTAAGGCCACGAAACCAGACGCGGGAAGGAGCGCAGCCCGCCACAGCCTAAGCCCGAAAGGGCGTGGCTGGAACCCCAAGCCGGATGGCTTGGAAATAATAAAAGAGCTACCGGGCTCCTTAAACGGTATCTCATTCTTGGTGGCGCGGGGTGGAGCAGCCCGCCACAGCCTAAGCCCGAAAGGGCGTGGCTGGAACCCCAAGCCGGATGGCTTGGAAATAATAAAAGAGCTACCGGGCTCCTAAACGGTATCTCATTCTTGGTGGCGCGGGGTGGAGCAGCCCGGT
The DNA here is from genome assembly GCA_964482525.1 of uncultured Rhodospirillaceae bacterium. Taxonomy (GTDB): domain Bacteria; phylum Pseudomonadota; class Alphaproteobacteria; order UBA9219; family UBA9219; genus UBA8914. Next base: position 728 of record CAYZXV010000088.1, read on the forward strand.
AGCTCGTCAGGCTCATAACCTGAAGGTCGTCAGTTCAAATCTGGCCCCCGCAACCAAATCTTTCAAAGAAATCAAAACGATGCAGCAAGCACCCTTTTGGGCGCTTTTGCATTTCCGCGCCATGTCAACACTGTGTCAACAGAAGGCATAGGCGGGAGTGGCGGCGGATGACGCTCAGATGCCTAATCCCACTGTTGTCTATCAGCCTGCTCATCATGCCAACGAGCCTGTGATTCGTAATCATCAGCAATTTGATTTAGCAGAGCTATAGTCCGTGGGTATTTTATCAAGGCATCCGCCTGTGCAAATGACTTGTATTTGGCGGACAGTACGCGCTCCTGTGCTCCACCTTCACCAACCGACCTACATGTGGCCCCACGACAGTTAATGACACCTATGTGCAAGCCTCTTTCCAAATCCTCACTCTTAACCCTCTCAAGAAGCTCCCTAACAGCAAATGGAGGCCATATCCCGTCTTTGTCTTGCGGGGCATGAGCTAACATTTGACCTATCTGAGTGTCTGCAACCTCAACTCGTCCGAGCTTTTTACTTAATTGACGGACAAGAATAACCCAATCTGCAAGCACAGTAGGATCGATACCCTTTTCCGTCTGGCCTGGAATCGGCTTCTCCCAAGAATCTAACAACCGATAAGCTTGGGTTGCCCGAGCTTTCGCATCCTCTGATTTGTCTCTTTCTTCAACTATTCCGCTATCTTCCGAAGGCCTATAAATCACACAAAGTATTTCGACGAAAAATTCTGGCTTGTCGGACATCGCCTTATGCAGAACCTGGGGAGAGCGCTGAGAATGTTCTAATAACGACAAATATTGCCACTCCAATCGGGCCAAGGTGCTCTTCTCACAATTTTCACGATCATCTAGTACCTTCAACAACTGCACAACGTGATGTTGGAGCATGGTTCCAGTATTGTGATCAACATGCTCCGGTGGGGTTGTTGCGACTGCATCCAATATCTGGACCAATAGTTCGCTACCAACATCCTTTGGCTTAATACCCGCCAAAGTTAATGCAGCATGAGGGCGCCCAACTGAAAGAAGCTTATGAATAACAAATTCAACATCTCCGAGATCTCCCACCCAGTACGGTGAGACGGTGCGCCAATAGCTCTCTGAAACGCTTGGGCCAAGTCCATCGACACAAACCCAAAGCTCTTCTGATGGCTTGAGGATAGACAGAAATTCAATGATTGTGCTTTCTTGCCATTCATCCTGCTTCGCATGTTTCAGCATGGAAGCGATCCATTTATCTTGATTTTTTTCGGTACGCTCACAAATTCCGATAGTCATTCCCACGGCAAGTTCAACAATTGCTTTTTCATCTGACTGAAATGCTCGCATCAATAAACCATCAAGATTGCATGATTTTTTGTGAGATCGCACAAATGTTATGCCAACTATTCGAGGATTTTCGGCAGAACGGGCCAAATCATAGATTCCGTTAACGCCGAGAGCGGCATAAATCTTTTTAACGGCTAGTTTTTGTTGCTTAGAGGTTTCGGCAGCATCTTCTTTCCATCCTTTGCCCGTTGGGTTGGGAAGCATTTCAGATTGACTGCCGAATAACCAACGGACTTTTTCGATCTCATTTTCTGGGAAAAGCTTTTTATATATACGTTCAAGTTTTTTTAGATCATCTTCAGGCATCTTCCATGATGCATCTGGGTACGCTCTATGGTGGTTTAAGATCTTGCGAATGCTTCCCCATACCATATTCCGTAAATCTCTATCAGACCCATCAACGACAACATCTTTAAGTTTTTGAATGAGTTCATCTCTTTGTTTCGGTCCAAAGTCGGCATATCTTGTTAATAGCATTTTCCATCTATTAACATCTGTTCCCACGTCAGAGAGTAACATCTCAGACGTAACCTCCGCACCTTTTCTGAGTAATCCGTACGTTACTGTTTCCTGCTCATCCAGTGGCAGATCAAGCCATTGAGGTTTGGGAGATGGCGTAAGTGTATCATGCCCTTTGGGAAGAAGTGAAAGTATTAATTTCCATGCGATATCCGGAACAAGCTCGCGCAATTTGTCCAGAACCAGAAGACGCTTGTTCAGACTAACACTGGTTTGAGGTAGCCAAGGAATATATATAGACCGCAAACTTTCCATAGGCCTATTTGAGTATTTGCCGCCCGGGTCGAGTGCTGCTAAGCGGGCCAAGATGATTGAAACTTGCATTACATAACGGGGGCTCCAAGCAAGCATTTCTAATGCCCAGAGCAAGTTTGCATGATAGGCTCGACCGAAGACACCGTCCGCTTCTTTAAAAAGCTCCATGATTGCAGGAGTGCTCTCATCTAAACTTTTTTCTATTGCCACCAGAAGTTCATCGGGAGCAATCTCGGCAAGATTTTGAATCTCTGAAGATAGTGACCACCAACGCTCAGCTGTTGCATCCTCCAATAGTTTCCGGATTAAGAGGGCGGGTCTCCGTCTAAGATCAAAAGATGTTACACGTTCTGGATAAACCGACATAACTGCTAACGTTTCAGTTAGCCCACGTCTCAAAAGATCAGAATAGCTGCTGCCCGTTTCTTTATGAGAATACCACCGATCCTCTGGCTTTATATTAAACATTGGATCTGGTGTTTCCAGAATACTAATTGCCACTTCTTCAAAACGATCAAAATCGACTTTAGTTATCATATGGGCGAGCCGAAACCAGGCATCACGTGGGGAGGCGATTTTCCATGCCGTACCAGCTTTCCTTAAAGGTGAGTCAGGGAGAGTCAAGAAAGGAGTGATGTCAGAAATATAGTCCTCATATTTTTTACCCGATAATTTTTCAAGCGCCAAACAATCATGCGGAGAGCGGTCATCCCAAGAACCAACAAACATAGCCGCCAGTAAAGTCCGGGCCTTATCTTCTAATGCCCAAGGGGGAACCTCGCTTGAACATGCTGAGGGGATAAGACGGCGCAGAACGGAAAGACTTCTGGCCGAATCTTTTGCCAAGGACCCAGCATCTTTTTCGGGAACCCCCATATCCTGTAACAATCTATCTAATTCGTAGCGCGAAGGTCTTGCTAATCGAACTGCCTCATCCGGTGCGCCAACGCTAGATCCAAGAGCGACATAAACATGATGGCCTTTGGCAGAAAGCTGCTTTGCCAAACCAGGCTTGTTGTCATCAAGCACAATGATAAGGGGAGATAAGCTGTCTCCGAGAAAACGGGCCTGATCTGCGTTATCTGCAACCAGACACCGCGTTAAATGTCCGTCACGGAAAGATGCGGGTAGTTGCGCGATGGCAGCATATAGAAATGCTATCGCTTCTTCTGGAGATTCTGCCTGTACAGGCAGAACGTTAGGCACCCCATTTAACCATCGCAGAATTGTCGTTGCTTGTTCATCCCTGCTAGCAAGCACCAGCTCACTGGTCATTGGCCACTTGGTAGAATATGACCATTCCTTCCACACTTCTTCAAGTTGACGGATGTTTGATGATCTTTTCCCAAGGTGAGCAGCAAGCCAATGGCCAACGGCAGGATATAATTCGAGCATGTGAACAAGATCGTCTGCATCATAAGCTCGAACGTCGGCCCATTCATTTCTCTCACGTTTTTCTTTGATCCACTTCTTTTTGCCTCGCATATGTCGTGGCGTTACAAATATAAATGTGCTCTCGATGGGCACAATATCTTCGGGTTCCTTTGTGCGCTTTTCATAGTCATCGGTGGCTTTTTGAGTCAAGCTAGTGCGCTGTGTCCCGAGCTCCCACCCTGATGGACCTGTCGGTATTTCTGCCGTTCCTTGAGATGCGAAACATGTTCCATCCCATCCTGGATTTTGCACGCCTTCTTTTGATGGAAAACAGATTCTTGCAGAAAACAGAGTAGCTGCACGAATAATTTTGCTTATTAATTCCGGCAGAGTATCCTGACAGTCTCGTCGGTCTGCCCATTGTTTTATATCTGTTGAATCAACCCATCGAATGGGGTGACCAGATGTATTGGGGTTAAGTGTCGTGCTTGGCATTGGCCCTGTGATGGCCCCGCCAGACAGCAGTTTAATCCCACCGCACTTCAATGCTTTCCATATAGCATCACAGCTGTTTTGTGCTGTGTTGCGCTGCCCACGCTCAAAATCTGCAATTGTTGACACACCGAGTCCAGCTTTGTCGGCAAGATCCTGCTGAGACCACGCCAACAACGCCCTTGCGGCCTTAACTTGTCGAGCGGTTATCTCTCCTGTTGCAAGACTTTGGGTCATAGAAAAATTATGACCGAGTCTCTGCTACACGTCAACTGGCGCCATAAGAATCTTATGACGCAATGTATCATATTGAATTACAATCATCTTTATTCTCCAACTCCTCCGCCACAGCTGTAAACTGCTCCAACGCAGCCTGGAGGTTTTCGACGATTTCGGCGGCGATGACGTCAGGCGCCGGGAGGCTATCGACATCCTGCAAGCTATCGTCTTTCAGCCAGAAGATATCGAGGTTCAGTTTGTCGCGCGCGATCAACTCGTCATAGGTGAAGCGACGGAAGCGGTCGGTTTCTTTTCGAGCCTTGTAGCTCTTCACAAAATCGTCCAGATCGTTGCCCTTAAGCGGGTTGGTTTTCAAAGTGAAGTGGATGTTGGTCCGGAAATCGTAAATCCACAGGTCCTTGGTTTGCACCGTTTTCGAAGCGGGACGTTTATCAAAGAAAAGCACGTTGGCCTTCACGCCTTGACTGTACCAGATGCCCGTTGGGAGGCGCAGTAACGTGTGGAAGTTGAATTGTTCCAGCAGGCGCTTACGGATGCCTTCGCCGGCCTTACCTGCTTCAAACAGAACATTATCAGGCAGAACGACACCCGCACGGCCACGATCATCCATGATCGTCATGATGTGCTGAAGGAAATTGAACTGTTTATTCGATGTCGTGAACTTGAAATCTTCGCGCTCGTAGTTTTCACGTTCTGTTGAAACCTGACCGTCCTCACCGACGACTTTATAGCTACTCTTTTTGCCAAAGGGCGGGTTTGTCAACACAA
>CAYZXV010000089.1:0-5725 GCA_964482525.1 uncultured Rhodospirillaceae bacterium
CTTAGGGTTCTTTCACATTAGAGCGTTATCGTCTTAGGTAGGCCAGTTGTCGTCACCCCGGGACACTTTCTTTTCGACGAGCAGCGCGAGGCGAAAGAAAGTTGAACCGGGGCCTAGGTAGAGTTTCATCCCATAACGGCAAGGCTGTTTCTCACTTCAATGACAAAAACTTCTTCTGGGCCCCGGATCATCGCCCTGCCGCCGCTTCGCGCCGTCAGGGCTTGTCCGGGGTGACGAAAACACAGGGCAATAAGGAGACGAAAGAAATCGCCAACCTATGCGAAGATCCGGGGCCCAGAAAAAGTTAAACTTCCTCCGGGCCCCGGTTCAATTTTCTTTCGCCGCCTTAATCCGCCTTCGCCCTTCGGGCTTCGGCGCGAGAAGCAGGTGCCGAAAAGAAAATGTCCCGTGGTGACGGTGCTGTAGACGCCATCCTAATACGAAAAGGCTCTAGCCAAACGGAAAAGCCTCTAAATGGGATTCTGGATTCACGCTTCGCGCCCCCCGGAATGACACGTCATAGACAAACCAACCTAACTTGACTGTGCTCTAGTTGCCAATCTTGAAAACGTTCGGCATCTTGCGTGCGGCTTCCATAAAGGACGCGTGGTTTCTAGTGCAGCGTTCATAGCTTTCTGGGTGAGACTTTGCGGAGTTAGCCGTGTTAAGGCTGCATTTTTCAACAATGAAAAGCTTGAACAAATGCCCTGTTCTGGTTGAAAAAGTTTCTGCCAGACTGAGGGCTAGATCTGGATTAAAGGCAATCGGACACGTGAGCATTTTTTCGGGCAAAGGCTTTATGAGCGTTGTGCATTTGTTGTTAATGCCAGCAATGTCGATGATTCCCGTGGTGTAGTCAGACTCGTGGGTGATATTGTTTGGATGAAGGTCCGTGTGAACCCCGCCATTAAGTAAAAAAAGGTCTGCAGCAAAAGCCCCAATACGCTGACCAATCGCCCGACCGTTCTTGAGATAGGTTTCTCTCAATGATCGCGAAGCTGTGTAATCGGGGCCTAGGCGGTTCATCACGAGGTATCCGGGATTGCTGCCGACAGCATAGGCTGTGGGCAGGGTGTAATCTTTGGACCGGAGGGTCTGTAACGTTCCGATAAGATTGTACTCGTCTTGGTAGGGCATTACAGCAGGATTTGCACGATTCTTGCGGACTTTAAGAATATACTCTGGAGAGGATGGGGCGGTTAGGACATAGCTTGATGGGCCGTCCCGGTGCATGTCAAAGAAGCCGTCCGGATCAAAATAGGGCAGGGCACGAAAGCTTGCATTTTGAGACAACGCAAGGAGTTCGGCTTTTTCCCAGAGGTAAAGGCGAGAGGCGGCTGCCTGCATGGATCAGTTCCTTTTTATAGGGAAAGGTCTTTCGCCTGCCGCTTTCTCAATTGGCCTGATAAAACGGCTGCGCGCCACACGGTCATCACAGCGGCATTTATCGCGGCTTCGTTTTTAGGGATCTCTTTATTTGGTTGGTGCTGGACAAGGTCAACATTTTGGGACACGCAATCTACGCTTAAGGTTGGGGCTCTCGTTTTTATATCCTGACTTAAGGCCTGTACCTTCTCATGCATCTCGCCTTCATTGAGTTCGTCGTCTTCCCCCGTATCATAAGAAACAATCAATCTGATTGGGCCGCCTTGTGTAACCTGTCCGGTCTCTGCATCCTTGGTGTATCCAGGGACCTCGGTTCTTATGATGGCCATGTTGCCGTAAAGCTCCGCTTCGAGCTTTCCTAAGGATCCCTCGAAAGTATCCTCAATCTTCTTCAATCTGTGGCAGATCGTTTTGGCAACGTTTTGAATGGACATTTGTTTTTTCATGTTAAGCAATCCTAATCAGTAAATAGTCACAAAGGTTTATCAGTTCATGATGAATGGACCCAGGGGGCGATTATAGTCAGTGGAAAGGGGCTGTGCAAAAACATTCATTATTTTCAACGCACTTTTAGTGTTTTACGCTAACGGCAAATGGGTCTACAGTTTTTATCGTTAACCTTAACAGAGGAGGGGCAAAATGATTGAAGAATTCAGAAATTTTATCTCGCGCGGCAATGTCATTGATATGGCCGTTGGTATCATTATGGGGTCGGCTTTTACCGCGATTGTGTCCTCGCTGGTGAGCGATGTGATGATGCCGCCGATTGGACTGCTGTTGGGCGGAATCGATTTTTCAGACTTTTTCATAAGCTTGAGCGGCACTTCGTATGAAACACTTAAAGCGGCCAAGGATGCCGGAGCCCCAACCTTGAACTATGGGATCTTTTTGAACGCAATCATCAAGTTCCTTATTGTGGCCATGGCTGTGTTTATTCTGGTCAAACAAGTCAGCCGTCTTCAACGCAAGGCTGCCGAAGCGCCAGCCCCAACCCCAACCAAACAAGAAGAGCTGTTGATGGAAATTCGGGATCTGCTGAAGAAAGAAAGATAGGCAGTCGTCTAAACAAAATCATAAGGATAGATAGCTTTTATCTGCCGCGCTTGACTCTTGGCTATGAAAGACTATCTTGGCCCTCCTGTGTCCGCTTTGGGGGATATTGGCGCCGTGGATTGTGGCTCTCTTCGGTGCCGAGACCAAAAAAAGCAACGCAGCAAGGGCCCCTTAAGCAACAGAGCCATTATTCTTTCAACCAACGAAAAACAGGTTAGGCATTCATGAAACTTTCCGTTAAAGGCAAGCAAATCGATGTTGGAGATGCGCTCCGTCAGCATGTGGAAACACAGCTGGGTGAAATCGTCGGGAAATTCTTTGGCCAGTCGCTTGAGGCCAGCGTCACATTCTCGCGCGAGGCGCATATGTTCCGCGCCGATATCACGGTGCATGCGGGCCGTGGTCTTATGCTTCAAAGCAATGGATCAGCCAGCGAGCCCTATCCGGCGTTTGATCAAGCCGCCGAGCGGATTTCCGAGCGTTTGCGCCGCCATAAGAACCGCCTCAAGAAGCACCACCAGGAAACAAAGCCGTCTGAAGCTGTGGAGGCGCACGCGTTTGTCTTGAATGCCGAGCAAGCCGATGCGGCCGAGGGCGAAGGAACCGCCGACAATCCGCTCGTGATTGCTGAAATGACGATGCCAATCGAAGTCTTGACGGTCAGTGAAGCGGTCATGCGTCTTGATCTTGGCGATCTTCCGGCTTTGATGTTCCGCAACAGGGCTCATGGCGGCTTGAACATGATTTACCGTCGCCCGGATGGCCATATTGGCTGGGTTGACCCCGCTGATGGGCAAAAGGCCTCGTAACGGTTTTATCTATGCCAAGGCAGGTGTCTATGCGCGACCTTTTAGGAGCCCAGGCTGTCCTGCTGGATCTCGATCCAGCGGACAAGAAGGCATTGCTTCAAACCCTTGCTTGCCACGCGGCGCAGGGGCTCGGATTGAAAGAGCACGAGGTTTTCGATGCGCTGTGGGAGCGGGAGAAGCTAGGGACCACAGGAGTCGGCGGCGGCATTGCCATCCCGCATGGCCGGATAGCTTCTCTTGATCGGGTTTGTGGCTTTTTTGCAAGACTTAAAAACCCGATCGAGTTTGAAGCCGTCGATGGGCGTCCCGTGGATCTGGTGTTCTTGTTGCTGGCGCCACTTGATGCCGGCGCCGATCACCTGCATGCGCTTGCCACAGTCTCGCGTGCCATGCGCGAGACAAGCTTATGCGATAAGCTGCGCCATGCGGATAACGCTCGCGCGGTTGAAAAGCTGCTCTGTGAGGCTCCCTCTGCGCAAGCGGCTTGACAAACCGCTCCCGTAACGGCCTCATAAGCCCTATGAGTGTACGACGGTTTCCTGCGCCTAAGCGTCCCAAAGAAAGGGAATGGCCCGGCCTCTTGCTGGGGTGGATCTTTATCGTCCTCGTTCTGTTTGGCATATCCCTAATGATCTTGCACGCAAAACCGGAAAGGCGGCTTGTTTGCGACCGAAGCCTCGGCGCGTCGTTAACCACATTTGGGACCTGTAAAAGAGAATAAGCTCCACTAAAACTGGATCTTTGGCGCGGTTTCAACTGTTTGCCGCGCTTCGCCGAGCGAGAACATCTCTGTGGCGACAAACCCCATCATTCGTGCGATCAACACGGCAGGGAACTGTTCGATCGCCGTGTTGTATTCGGCCACAGCATTGTTAAAGTAACGCCTTGCCGCTGCGATCTTGTTTTCAAGATCGCTCAGTTCACTTTGAAGGTGCTTGAAATTCTCATTGGCTTTGAGATCGGGATAATTTTCTGCCACGGCAAGAAGCTGCATCAACGCGCCAGACAGAGCGGCTTCCGCCTCGCCTTTTTCGTTCATGGACCCGGCCCGCATGGCGCTGGCGCGTGCTTGGGTCACTTTTTCAAACACCGCGTTTTCATGCGCCGCATACCCTTTGACTGTTTCAACGAGGTTCGGGATGAGGTCATGCCGCTGTTTCATTTGCACGTCGATATCGGCAAACGCGTTCTTTGTCCCCTGCCTTAGGGCAACAAGGCGGTTGTACAACAAGATGGCATAGCCCAGCAGAACGCCAAGACCCAAGATAATATAACCGGTTGTTGTCATGAGAGGATTTCCTTTGCCTAAGGGGGTTCGCTTTTCGCAGCATAGTGTGTATAAAGGCCGACGGCAACAGGCGGATGGTTTTATGGCATCAAGTGACGTTTCTTCAAGGGCGGTTGGGGTTGATATCCTGGCAATGGTACTGCGCAAGGGGCAGGCTCTTGACGATTTATTGGGCCGCCACGAAGGATTGCTCGCGCTGGAAAAACGAGACCGAGGCTTTGTTCATGCTTTGGTTGCCTGTTGTCTGCGCCGCCTTGGGCAGATTGACTCGGCGATTAAGGCTTGTCTGGAGAAAAACGATGATTTGAAGGCCCCCGTGATGGACATATTACGGCTGGGTGCGGCGCAGATTCTGTTTCTTGGGACACCCTCGCATGCCGCCGTTGATGCAACGGTCGAACTTGCGGCAACCAACAACGCGACCCGTCCTTATAAAGGTCTTATTAATGCAGTCTTGCGGCGTTTGACGCGAGAGGGTGCCGCGCTGGTCGCCAAACAGGATGCCGCCCGATTAAACACGCCTGAGTGGCTTTGGGCTCATTGGTCTAAGGCATATGGGGCCGATCAGGCTCGAATGATTGCGCTTGCGAATATGGGGGAGGCTTTGATCGATTTAACGGTCAGGCGCGACCCAGAAGCATGGAGTGCGCGCGTTGGCGGCCGCCTTCTTCCGACGGGGAGCATCCGCCTGAATAGTCTTGGACCTATTCAGGATATGGACGGGTTTAAGGAGGGCGCCTGGTGGGTTCAAGATGCGGCGGCCGCATTACCGGTGAAGTTATTGGGGGATGTGCGTGGGAAACATGTGATGGATCTATGTGCCGCGCCGGGAGGAAAAACGTTGCAACTCGCCGCTGCCGGAGCCCATGTGTCAGCAGTAGATCGTTCCGAAAAAAGACTCGCACGCTTGCGTGAGAATTTGGAGCGAACAGGGTTGAGTGCCGCTGTTTTTTGCGCCGATGCGCTTACGTGCCGACTGGCGCAAAAGGTTGATATGGTCCTTTTGGATGCGCCGTGCACGGCCACAGGCACAATTCGCCGACATCCAGATGTTCAACGCCTCAAAAAAGCCGAAGATATGGCGCGGATGATCGAGCTTCAAGATAAGCTCTTGGATCACGCTGTGACAGAACTATTGGCGCCGGGTGGCGTGATGGTGTACGCCGTTTGCTCCTTGCAAAAAGAAGAG
>CAYZXV010000090.1:0-5642 GCA_964482525.1 uncultured Rhodospirillaceae bacterium
TTCCCCCGCCACCCCCGCTGGTGCCCGTAAACGGTCAATGCGGCTCCGCAAATGGCAGATCGTTGAGTTCCGCACCGTCATGGGGAGAAATGTGTTCGGCAGGCACCCCCTCAGGACTTGCCGGTTCTAGGACATGGCGATGCCTTGGCAGCAATGGCGGCGGCACCGTTGCCTGTTCGGCAAGCTATTTTAACCCGACCTGTCCCCCGGTCGAAGCCTGGGGCAACCCCATCGACAATGGCTATATCGATCTGAATTACATTGGCCTTACGTGGGGTCGCGCCCATTCAGATGGATGGGACGGCAACAGGTCGTATTTTGGCGGCACCTGCCACAGATGGAACTATCCTGACGGCGACGTAGGTAAAAACTTGTGGGTCCGCTGTATTGCCACACAATGGCTCAGAGGCAACGTTTCTGGGTACAGCGGCGTAGGCGACTGCGCTATACCTGGCGGGTGGTATTTGTCCCCGATCAAGGTCAATTTGGCCGGTGGCGATGCGAAAATGAACAGCGATAAGGATACGAGGTTCTACCTTACGCTGAAAAAGGATGGCCGTATCCTTGAAGGTAAAGTCAAGGGCGGCTTGAACACTAGCGAAGGCTGGCTGATGGTTCGGCGTTCGAACGCGCCATTGGTCTATACCAAGAGCGGGGCGTTAAATGCCGATAACTGGTTCGGCGACCGCGACAGACGGACAATCAACGGTTATACCGACCTTGCCGAAACCTTCGGCAAGTTCCTCAAAAAGGACGAGCATGGCAAACGGTATATTCCGCTCAAAAAATTGAGCGATCAGGAACGCCAAGCTGCTCTGGCAGCAGACGCAAAAGCTCTGAAGATCAAGACAAAAAAGGTCTCGAACCCCTCCAAAGATCTGCGTGTGATCGATGCGGCAAATATGGAGTACTTCGCCTCTGACTTCTTCACTCGCATATACGTCGATGCCCGCAACGTCGTTGAATATGACGGCAAAGACGGTAAAGCAGAGGGAAGTAAAAACGTCATCCTTGGGCGGGGTCTTGTCCGAACGATTCAAGGTGAAAATCGCGAATCAGTCGACCAGTGGTTCTTTGTCGACGTTCCGGCCGACTTTGGTCCTACGGATAAACCCTCGAAATCCAAAGTATGGCCAAAAGACTATGTAAGAGAATAAGAATTTTCACGGGGGCACACGACTTGGTCAACTGTCCCCGTGCAAAGGTAGAGACGATAAAAAAAAGGCGGCCAGGTGGCCGCCTTTTTCTATGGCTACTCTTTGAACCTTACGTTCCAGAAGCCTGCTTCTTCGACGTTAGGGCGGGGGCTTCGTCTAGATCTTCGCTGCGCATAGAGGCCTGTGTGGCCGCCATAGAGTCCGCTACGTCCTCAAGTGAAGGTTGGGGTGTTGACGGAGCCTGAGCAACCACAGCATTCGGATCACGAGCACGTGAGATATGCGGAGCCAGCTCTTGCAGTTCAATGAAGTTATCGGCCTGGCGGCGGAGTTCGTCCGCAACCATCGGGGGCGAAGTGCGCATCGTGCTCACGACGCTCACACGCTTGCCGCGACGTTGGACAGCTTCAACCAAACGCCGGAAATCGCCATCGCCAGAGAAGATCATGATGTGGTCGACATTTTCGGCCATTTCCATCACATCGATGGCCAACTCGATATCCATATTTCCTTTAATCTTGCGGCGACCAAAAGCGTCCGTAAACTCCTTGGTCGGCTTGGTGATCATGGCATAGCCATTATAATCGAGCCAGTCGACGAGCGGACGGATCGGCGAGTATTCTTCGTTCTCAACCAACGCCGTGTAATAAAAGGCTCGAATCAAGCGAGCGCGTCCCGCGAAAAGTTCAAGCAACCTTTTATAGTCGATGTCAAAACCCAAACCGCGTGAGGCGGCATAAAGGTTGGCGCCGTCGATAAACATCGCCATACGTTCTTCTTTATAAAAAATCATAAGATCCTCTTCGTGTACGTGACATGCGTTAACTATAACTGACATAGGGGCCAAAGCCCATCATTATGAGCTTATTTTAACGAGTTTGCTCAATCTAAGCAATCGGAAAGCAATACCCGCCCCAGGGACTGCTTTACGCGAAAAAAAAGGGTCGGGCAAGCCCTTGGGGAAGACACCTTGTCAACACCCGATCGTTACATACTTGCAACTCTTTACAACAGGGGGCCTTGGCAGGTATGATGGCTATCCGGTTTCGTTAACCGTACCCACGCACAACAGGCCCAAAGACGCATGCTTTGTGTTTGACTGGCCGCTGTGAGGGGTACTTTTTGTTTTTTGTAGATGAGGACCTATCCATGGCACGCGTAACGGTCGAAGATTGCGTACAACTTATTCCAAACCGCTTTGAGCTGGTTATGCTTGCGGCGCATCGCGCGCGCGCGCTGTCCTCTGGCGCTGAATTAAAGGTAGAACGCGACCGCGACAAAAACCCCGTTGTAGCCCTGCGTGAAATTGCCGAAGAGCACCTTGATCTCAACGCGCTTGGCGAGTCATTGGTCAAGGGTCTGCAAAAACGAATTGAGCCCGATCGCCCAGAAGACGAAGGCGCAGCAGAACTCATGAGCAGCGATCAGCAAAATTGGATCAGCGCCGACATTTCCATGGGTGAGGACGGCGACGATGACATGGATATTGACGAAGATATGGAAGAAGAGGGCAGCGAAACCGGAGAAAATGCCGACTTCGGCGGCCCTAGCTCGTTCGAAGATGTGGATGTGAGGGATTAACAGCCAGAGCAGGGAAGACCCGCCGTGACTTCACCTGATCCTGAGACGCCCTCTCCCCAACACAGCGCCCCGTCAAAGCCAGCTCCACCGCCGCGCAGACCCATGCGTTTGATGCGGCAGTACGAGCTGATCGAACGCGTCAAATCATATGATAGCGACGCTGACGAAGATTTACTTAATCGCGCCTACGTCTTTTCCATGCAGGCCCATGGCTCGCAGACGCGCGAGTCTGGGGACCCTTATTTCTCTCACCCGCTTGACGTCGCCGGCATCCTCACCGACATGAAGATGGACAGCACGACCATCGCGACCGCCCTTTTACACGATACGGTCGAAGACACGCTTGTCACGCTTCAAGACGTAGAAAAGATGTTTGGCGGCGATGTCGCGCGTCTGGTTGATGGGGTCACCAAGCTATCCCGCATCGAACTTCAAAACGATCAAGCCGCCAAACAGGCTGAAAACTTCCGCAAATTGATCCTAGCCATGTCGGCGGATATCCGGGTGTTGCTGATCAAACTTGCAGACCGTTTGCACAATATGCGCACACTTCATTTTGTAAAGGCCCCGGAAAAGCGCCTGCGCATCGCGAAAGAAACGCTCGACATCTATGCCCCCCTGGCCGAACGCATCGGCATCGAAAAGATGCAAGACGAGCTGCAGGATCTCGCCTTTGCCGAAGTGTATCCAGATGCGCGCGACAGTATCGTTGCCCGCCTAAACTATCTTCGCGCAGAAGGCAGCAACGTCGCCGAAAAAATCCGTCAGACGATACAGGATGTTCTGTCCGCAGACGGCGTCGTCGCTAAGGTCGAGGGGCGAGAAAAGAAGCCGTATTCAATATGGCGCAAGATGAACAAAAAGGACATCAGCTTTGAGCAATTGTCCGACATCATGGCCTTTCGCGTTTTGGTCGACACGGTGGGCTGCTGTTACCAGGCGCTTGGGGTCGTGCATAATCATTATCCCGGCATTCCTGGACGCTTTAAAGATTTTATTTCAACGCCGAAACCCAACAAATATCAAAGCATCCACACCACCGTTATCGGTCCCGATAAACACCGCATCGAAATCCAAATCCGCACCCACGAAATGCACGAAGTCGCCGAACTGGGCGTCGCGGCACATTGGAGTTATAAACAAGGCGCGCACCTTTCCTCTGAAGGTTCGGAATATCGCTGGCTGCGCGAGCTTCTCGATATCGTTGAGCACGCCCAAAAACCCGAAGAATTCCTTGAACACACGAAGCTTGAGCTGTTTCAGGATCAGGTGTTCTGTTTCTCGCCAAAGGGCGACTTAATTGCGCTCCCGCGCGGGGCAACCCCTGTGGATTTTGCCTATGCGGTTCACAGCCGTATAGGTGACGAGTGCGTTGGCTCAAAGGTCAATGGGCGCATGGTCCCGCTGCGGACCGAACTGCACAACGGTGATCAGGTCGAAATTATTACGCAAAAGAACGGAACGCCGTCGCCAGCGTGGGAACGTTTTGTCGTCTCTGGCAAAGCGCGGGCGCGAATCAGACGCTTCGTTCGCATCCAACAACGGGCTGAAAGCGTCGCACTTGGTCGCACACTTCTTGAAAAAGCCTGTAAACAAGAAGGCGTGGATTTCTCGGAAAAGGCGTTTGAACCTATTGCGAGAAACTTCCAATCAGCAAATGTCGAAGAGCTGTTAGCTGCCATCGGTGGATCACAACAGTCCCCACGCGAAGTCTTCCTTGCCGCCTTTCCACAATTCAGACCGAAACATAACGAAAAAACCCTTACCGAAGCCGATGTGATTGCGCAAAAACCCAAGCAACGGCCTGCGGGTGCGCCGACGACGCTTAAAGGACTTATCCCCGGCATGGCCTTTCATTTTGCGCGGTGCTGTCACCCCCTGCCGGGCGACATGATCGTCGGCATCGTCGCGACCGGGCGCGGCGTCACGATTCACACGCAAGACTGCGACACACTAGAGGCTTTTCGCGACATGCCAGAGCGTTGGATCGACGTCGATTGGGGCGATGCGCATGGCAAAAGCGGCGATATGGTCGGACGCCTTAGCATCGTCCTTGCGAATAAACCAAGTGCGCTTGGGGCCTTGACTACCATCATTGGCAAGTGCGAAGCCAACATCCTAAGTTTGAAAATCACCAACCGTTCCGTGGACTTTTTTGACCTTTTAGTCGATGTGGAAGTCAAAGATTCGTCCCATCTCACCAATGTGATCGCAGCACTTCGCGCCAGCAGCCTGATACTCTCCGTCATGCGCGCTAAGGCGAGATAATCAGAAGACATTGCAGTGACCAAATTAGTACGAATAATCTATCCTGTTCGCAACGTTATGAAGCGAGCGCATCACAATAATACTAGAATAATAAACGATATAATCGAAACCGGAACAAAACACAGTAATCCCTATTCAATTATATAGTTGTGAGGTTTTTGTAACATACTTACAAGATTGCGCGCATACACTCATAGTGGATGCGTTTCTTGTTTAACGTTAACCATAACAGCACTATAATCCCGCCACGCGTGTTATCCTCTTACATTTAAGGAGCCAAGCATGAAAATCGTTAAGTTACTGTCGGGCATCGCCCTCGCTATGACCCTGTTCGTTGCGCCTGCCATGGCGGCAGACTACGGCACACGTGAAGAAGCCCAAGCCCTCGTTGACAAGGCCGTCACGCTTTACAAACAAGATGCGAAAAAAGCTCTCGCCGCTTTTAATTCTAAAGACGGGGGGTTTATTGATCGCGATCTGTACATCTTTGTCTTTGACAATGAAGGCATATTCCTCGCAAACGGCGCAAAACCCGCCATGCTTGGCAAATCAGGGCTCGATTTAACTGATGTCAACGGTGTGCCTCTGGTGAAGAACTTTATTGAAGTCAAGGACACTGGCTGGGTTGACTATGTT
>CAYZXV010000091.1:0-5603 GCA_964482525.1 uncultured Rhodospirillaceae bacterium
AGGCCGCAAACAGCACGAGGGAGGCCAAAGCCGCCGACGCGATCGCATAGCCCTTGGTCACGGCCTTGGTCGTGTTACCCACGGCATCCAAAGCATCGGTTGTGACGCGGATTTCCTTGGGCAGGTTCGACATTTCGGCAATACCGCCCGCGTTGTCCGTCACAGGACCATAAGCGTCGATGGCGACGATCATTCCGGCGAGCGCCAGCATGGTCGTGGCCGCAATCGCGACGCCGAACAGACCTGAGAACATATAGGACAGCACGATGCCGACCGCGATGACCAGAACGGGCAGGGCGGTGGATTCCATCGAAACCGCAAGACCCTGAATGACGTTCGTGCCATGGCCGTTGACCGAAGCATCCGCCACCGAGCGAACCGGACGGTACGCGGTGGAGGTGTAGTATTCGGTGATCCAAACCATGAGCGCCGTGACGCCAAGACCGACGAACGCGCAGTAAAGCAGGTTCAGCGCGGGATAGGTCTGACCGCCCGAGGTGATCTCGGTGTCAAAGCCGATCATCTTTTGGACGGCCAAGGCGATGAGGCCTGCGGAAAGAATGCCGCTGGCGATCAGGCCTTTGTAGAGGGCGCCCATGATGTTCTGCTTGGCGTTCAAACGAACGAAGAAGGTGCTGACGACCGAGGCCACAATGCACACGCCTGCGATAACAAGCGGAAGGATCATCATCGTGCCCTGCATTTCGCCCGTAAAGAACGTGGCGGCGAGCAGCATGGTGGCAACGATGGTGACGGCATAGGTCTCGAACAGGTCGGCGGCCATACCGGCGCAATCGCCGACATTGTCGCCCACGTTATCGGCAATCACGGCCGGGTTACGTGGGTCATCTTCGGGGATACCCGCTTCAACCTTGCCAACCAAGTCCGCACCGACATCGGCACCCTTGGTGAAGATACCGCCGCCCAAACGAGCGAAGATGGAAATGAGCGATGCGCCAAAGCTGAGGGCCACAAGGGCTTCGATCACTGGGCGAATATCTTCCGCGCCCTTCCATTGCAGCAGCGCGTAATAATAACCGCCAACGGCCAGAATGCCGAGGCCGACGACGAGGAGACCCGTGATCGCGCCAGACTTAAACGCGATGCCAAGGGCTTCCTTCATGCCAACCTGAGCGGCTGCGGCCGTGCGCACATTGGCGCGCACCGACACGTTCATGCCAACATAGCCCGCAACGCCCGAAAGAACCGCACCGACAACAAACCCGATACCGACATGCAGACCAAGGAAATAGGCCAGCACAAGGCAGATCACGATGCCGACAATGCCGATCGTCATATATTGGCGGTTCAGATAGGCCTTCGCGCCTTCCTGAATGGCGGCGGCAATTTCTTGCATCCGCGCATTACCGGCGGACGAGGCCAGAACGGACCGCCCCGTTAGCAAGCCGTACAGCAGGGCCAGAAGGCCGCTGGCAAATATGATTAGGAACTCAGTATCCATGGGATGATCCTCACTTTATCTTTTTGAAAGAAAGCAGAAAAATCGCTGCGCCTACGCGGCGATTGATCCACTAAGGAGGCCCGTCGCAGTCCTTAAGGATATATTAAGGATTGCGTCAGGCGGGGGTGAGAATGCCCAAACCCGCCTGTAAATGCAAGGGGGAATTAGATGAAGAGGGAAGGGAGCCTGAAAAACCTGAATTTCTTGGCAGACTTATGGAACAAGGATAGTTTTCGACTCAAGGCAATCAAGTTTTCCCATGATAAGGTATTAGATTGATTGCGTCCGTTTAAGGAGAAGGGGGCACGCCAGTACAGATGATGTGGTTAGGTGTCGAGGCCTCGCTTCGGGTCAAACGAGTATATAAATAATCAATAGCTGCATCCAAAGCGCCGGGCTCTGATAATCCTGGATCATTGCGCCGATTCCAACGCTCACATGAAGCTATAATTTCGTTGAGCTTAGTCTTTTCAGAGGGCGAAAGGGCTTCTTCTTTTCTCTCTGTTTGGGTTGAAACCGTCATATGCGCCTCCTTGATGTCAGATGAACAGTTCATAATTGTATCGTGATCGTATATAACCACAGATCAATAACATTCACTACTGGAATCGCCATGGAAAGAACGAATAGCTCCTGTTATAGCCGGTGCTATAATCGCTCAGTTTGAAGGCAAAGATTTCCTCTAGCCCCTGAAATGCGATGTCTCGATCGAATAAACCATCAGACGAGAAAAACCGCCTTACCAAAAGGATGCAGCGTTATGCGCAGGTGTCGGGCGTTGCGGCGCGGGCGGGCGTCCGCGCGAGTGTTCAGGCTGGGGCGCGGGCTTTCGGGAAAAAAAAGACACCATCCACACGAACCGACAACGCAATCTTCCTGCGTGAAGCTTTGGGTGGACTTAAGGGGCCGCTTATGAAAGTGGCGCAGCTTGTGGCCGCCATTCCCGATCTTTTACCTCCCTCCTATGCAGCAGAGCTCGCGACGCTTCAGGCCGATGCGCCACCGATGAACTGGTCCTTTGTGCAAAGGCGCATGGCAACAGAACTGGGCGCGGATTGGCAGGATCATTTTCAGAGTTTCTCGCACAAGGCTGCTGCGGCTGCCTCGTTGGGGCAGGTGCACCGTGCGCTGGGCAAGGACGGAATGCCTCTTGCATGCAAGCTTCAATACCCTGACATGGCTTCGGCGATCGAAGCGGATTTAAGCCAGCTTAAGGCGCTCTTCGCGCTGTTCGAAGCGTTTGGTGGGCCGGTGCGCACAGAAGATGCATACAAAGAAATCGCCGCACGCCTCCGCGAAGAGCTCGATTACGAGCGTGAAGCTAAGAACATGATCCTCTATCGCCAGATGCTCACGGCGATTGAAGACGTGCATGTGCCCACGCCCGTGGCGGCGCTTTCGACAAAAAGGCTGCTCACCATGACATGGATGGACGGTGAGCCGATGGCCAAGGCCATTGCGCGGCGTTCGCAAGCTGAACGTAACAACATTGCGACCACGATGTTTCGCCTGTGGTATGCGCCGTTTTACAGCTATGGCGTGCTTCATGGCGATCCGCATCCCGGCAATTACACCGTGCGCGCGGATGGCGGGATCAATTTGATGGATTTTGGGTGTATCCGCGTCTTTCGCCCCCAGATTGTTCAGGCCGTGGTTGCGGTCTATCACGCACTGCGCGACGAGGATCGGGCCGGGATTGATGAAGCCTTTCGTCTGTGGGGCTTTACAGATTTGACGCGTGAGACCCGTGAAGCCCTGACCACATGGGCGCGGTTTGTATATGCGCCGTTGCTGCGCGGCGGGACCTATGCGCTGGGGGAAACTAATGCGGTGGCCGATGGGCGACGGGTGGCGGGTGCGGTTTATAGTTCTTTACGTGCCAAAGGCGCAACCGTTCGTATCCCGCCAGAGTTTGTCATGATCGATCGCGCGTCCGTAGGGCTTGGGGCCTTGTTCTTACGTCTTCAGGCCGAGGTGGATTGGCGCCAATTGTTTGAATCATTGGTTGAAGATTTTGATGTTAACACTTTGACCAAGCGTCAAAACGCGCTTCACATCACTCCCTAAATCGGGCAAGCTTCTTGCGAAGGGATGATTCTGTCCGCCCAAGATCCGATAGCTTTAGAGAGACCCATGAAAATTGCCATATTAAAAGAACGTCGCCCCTTTGAGGCTCGCGTGGCCGCGACCCCGGATACTGTCAAAAAATACAGAGCCTTGGGTTATGATGTCGTGATCGAAACCGGATGCGGTGTGGCCAGCTCTTATCCTGATGCGCTTTATATGGCGGCTGGTGCCAGCGTTGCGGCGAGTGCGCAGGACGCCCTTGCCGGGGCCCAGATTGTTTTAAAGGTTCAACGCCCTATGACGGCGGGCGAGGGTACGGATGAACTCTCCCTTATTCCATCTGGGGCGACCTTGATCGGGATGCTCAATCCTTATGCGGCGCGCGAGGATCTTAAGGCTTATGCCGGGCGGCATATTTCTGCGATGGCGATGGAGCTGATGCCCCGCATCACGCGGGCGCAAGTGATGGATGTGCTGTCCAGCCAATCGAACCTTGTCGGCTATCGCGCTGTGCTTGATGCGGCGGCGGAGTTTGGGCGTGCCTTTCCCATGATGATGACAGCGGCGGGGACGGTTGCGCCCGCGCGGGTATTTATCATGGGGGCCGGTGTTGCAGGCCTTCAGGCGATTGCCACGGCCAAGCGTCTTGGCGCAATTGTGTCCGCGACCGATGTGCGCCCTGCGGCGAAAGAGCAAGTGCAGAGTCTTGGTGGCACCTTTGTAATGGTCGAGAATGAGGAAACAAAGCAGGCCGAAACGTCCGGCGGTTATGCCAAGGAAATGAGCGACGATTACAAGCGTCAGCAAGCGGCGTTGGTTGCCGAGACGATCAAGAAGCAGGATATCGTCATCACCACAGCGCTTATCCCCGGACGCGCCGCGCCGCGCCTTGTGACACGCGAGATGGTGGAGTCGATGAAACCGGGCAGCGTGATCGTGGACATCGCGGTGGAGCAGGGCGGGAATTGCGAACTGAGCGAAGCCGGTAAGGTTGTCGATCATGGCGGCGTGAAAATCGTCGGTTATCGCAATATGCCAAGCCGTATTGCCGTGGATGCTTCGGCGCTTTATGCCAAAAATGTTTTAAGCTACGTCACGCTTATCTCTGCCAAGGACGGTGGGCAGCTGGCCGTGAACATGGAAGATGAGATTGTAAAGGCCGTAACCCTTACGCAGGGTGGCGCGGTCGTTCATGCGCAGTTCAAGGATTTGTAACAGCGGGAGGTCCTTAATGAGCCTGGAACCCATGAGAAGTTGCGCGGTTTTTTGTCAGCCACGGGCTGGAAAGGATGAGGAGATGGATCAGGAAGACACAAATGTTAAGGCACCCTCGCAGGTTATGATCCAATGGATTGCAAGTCTGGCGATATCGATCCTATGCTGTGCGGTTCTGTTTATCGTGTTTGCCCGCTATATCGTCCAGATTCATGAACAGGGCAAACTCACGGAAATGCGCCTTGAACTCATGCAGGAACAAAACAACCGCATTCTTGAGGAGTTGCTTTCGCTTAAAAAGACGATGGTTGCGCCTGCTGTTGTCGCGCCCGTCGCCGATGAAAAGCCAGATATGGGGCAGGTTGATAAGGGGCTTGAATTGACTGGTCCGGCCCCTGTCGATCCCTCGAAGCCGCCCGAAGCGGTCTCGCCAGATCAGGCAGGCAATGCCCCAGTTCCCTCAAGTCATGCCAAGCCATAGTACGCTTACGATCCTTCGTTAAACAGGAAGATGCCCATGGATACGCAAACACTTCAAGATAGCCTCTCCACCCTTGCCGATGAAAGCAATCGGCTTGCCGATTATGCCGCTGCGCTGGCTGAACAGGCACAAACCTATGCCGAGCAAACTGCGCTCGCGGGCGGCGGTGGCCACGGCTTTTTTATCACGGGCCTGACGGTGTTCGTCCTTGCCTGTTTTGTTGGTTATTACGTCGTGTGGCGCGTGACACCTGCGCTGCACTCGCCGCTTATGGCTGTGACAAACGCGGTGTCGTCGGTGATCATTGTCGGCGCGCTTATGGCCGCCGGGCTTCAAGAACTGACGCTCTCCACATGGCTGGGCCTTGGGGCTGTTGTG
>CAYZXV010000092.1:0-5591 GCA_964482525.1 uncultured Rhodospirillaceae bacterium
GGGGGAGGGACATCACTGCGACCCTCGTGTCCGTCGTCAAAAGTCTTTTGTTGATCGTCGCGGATATCCTCCTCGCCTTGATCGCCGGCTCCGACGGTTGGGACCATCCGCTCCTCAAGACCCAGTGGCGAGGTTTGTGACAACTCGGCGCCTCGCTTGGCTGTAATGCTCATGCCGCCCATCACGCCGCCAGAGCCGCCCTCCGAACGTGAAATTGCCATGGGCGAGAAATAATCCGCAATGCCTTTGCGCTGGTCCGAGGTTGTGACGTTGAGAAGCCAGAGTAGCAGGAAAAACGACATCATGGCGGTCACAAAGTCCGCATAGGCGACCTTCCATGCGCCGCCATGGTGGCCGGCATGGCCGCCCTTTTTCTTGCGGCGCACGATGATGATGGGTTGCTGTGGGGCCTTGTCTGCCATATCTGCGATCTTTCTTGTTCCGGACTCGTGCGATTACGAGGGAGCGGACAGGGCTTGGGTCGCTTCTTCAACTTCACTAAACGTTGGGCGAACGTCGGAAAGGAGCGTTTTTCTGGCATATTCGACGGAGATCGAAGGCGCAAAGCCTTGTAAATGCGCGAGCATGCCGACTTTCATGCATTGAAGATATTTGGATTCGGCCTCCAACGTTGCCTTAATGAAACTGCCCATGGGACCAATAAAGCCATAAGCCGTCCACACGCCCATAAATGTCCCAACAAGCGCGCCGCCGATGAGGCGGCCCAAGACTTCCGGTGGTTCGGTGATCGCGCCCATGGTATGAATAACGCCTAGAACTGCGGCGACGATACCGATGGCTGGCATACCGTCGGCGATATTTTGCACGGCGGTCGCAACGGCCTCATTCTCGGCGTGATGAACCTCAAGCTCTTCGTCCATAAGGGCTTCAATCTCAAAAGGCTTGTCCGCGCCTAATGTAAACAGGCGCAGGTAGTCACAAAAAAACTCGACCGCGTGATGGTTCTGCAAAACGCCGGGAAAGGCCTGAAAAATGGAGCTTTCTTCTGGCTTTTCGACATGGGCTTCAAGGGCCAACATGCCCTTGGTTTTGGCCAGCTTGAACATCTGGTACATGAGGGAAAGAAGCTCGATGTAGGATTCGCGTGTGAATTTTGGCTTCTTCATCAAGAGCTTCATGCCCTTGGCAACGCCTTTTTTAACGGGCTTTGGGTTTGCTATGATAAAGCCCCCGGCGGCCGTGCCGCCCATGATCACAATTTCAAGCGGTGCGGCGTCGATCAGCACCTGAAGATGCCCGCCCGCGCCCATATAGCCGCCTAGCGTACAGGCAACAGCTGTGACGACACCGATAAGGAAATTGGGATTCATACCGCCTCAACCATGAACAACCACGCCGGAGAATCGCTCTTCTCCTGCGTAACCGCACTTAAGCATTGCTTTCGTTAAAATCGTTTTAACGCTGAGCCGAAAAAACGCTCAACGGCAAAGGGTTATCCTATTGGAAACGCAAGGGCAAAGGCCCGAAGCTGGCTCATGCAGAGATAAAGAGCGCCCACGAGAACGATCGGGGGGACAAGACGACTTTGGCGGAACGGGACGCTCAAAAGGGCGGGGAGTGCGGTGAAAAGGGCGATAATCAGGGGGGCCGCCAGATACAAATCATAACCAAAAGGGTGGGTGACGGCGGCTTGTGTCAGAAAGCCTGCGAACAACCCGTATTGAAGAGCAAGCGCGCCGTTTGTCAGGAAAAAGCCTTTCAGGCGCTGGCGTAAATCTGTGCTTTTCGTGAAGGCTAGCATCAAGAATGCAAAAACAAAGGCCCCCGCCCCAAGGCTTGCCAATAGGTGCCAATTGGAGAGATTTTGAGGCGATTTTCCAAACGAAAGATAGCTGGGGATATAGCTTGTGCGGGTCAAAAGGTCCGCGTGGCTTCCATACAAGGCCGTACTGCCATCAAGGCCGGTGCGATAAAGGAGCGTTGAGCCTCGCCAAGCAATATCAGGAAAGGCAAGGTTGAGATAAACAAGCGCACTCAAAAATAAACCTATGCCCAAAAGACCGGGCAGCAAGATGCGCCGCACAGGCTTTAGGTAGCGAAACAAGGAGGGGCTCAAGAAAAAGGTCAGCAAGACGAGAGAGGAGAATAAAAAAAGGCTGGCTATATGTTCGGTGTAAAAAAGGATAAAGGCTAACACGCCCATCAGAAGGGTGTTGCGGCGTTGGGGGATGACTGCAGGAGCCCGAATTTCACGCAGAACCAAAACCATCAAGAGCGGCGCAAAGATCATCCAGAAATTGGTGGGGTAGATGCGGAAATAACCGGCAACATTCCATGGAAACGTTTGGAAGGCGAGCAAGGCACAGGTCGCGTAAACAAGGCTTTCAAGCCGCGTGGCCTTGAGGAGTCGTGCCGTGTGAAACCCAAGAAAACCAACAGAAAGAGCCGAAAGCGCGACAATTAGCTGGTTATAGAGCGCCATCAGGCGATAGCTAAACGCGCCAGTCAAAAGGTAGTTGATCTTTTGGATGATGAAGGCGGGAAACAGGTAAAACCATGAATAGGTATTCTTGACGGCCCCATCGACCCATCTTTGGCCGCCCAGATAAAAATAGCCTTGTTCAAGCCAAGGCATAAAAACGTCATGCTCGCGGTAAAGATTCTCTGTGCCGCGTGCCTGAACGGTCAGGCCAAGAAAGGCGCCGCACGCAGCGGCCACCATGGCAAGGATGGCATAGGTGCCCCAACCGCCGCGCGTGCCGACGGCCAAAGCCTTGGTAAAGAGCCTTGCGGCGATCATGTGCGGTCCGCCCGAACGATATATTGGCCACAAGCGATGGCACGTAGAAGGGGGATGCGCTCGACCAGTGGTGTTGCTGCATCAAGCAGTTTTGTAAGTCCTGTGGGGCAGAACATGGGAACTAGGTTGATAAAGCGCCGCGCCGTGATGTGGCCCCCTGCGTTTTTGCACCACGCGTCGAGCGTCACGGGCGCAAAGGATTGCTCTTCATGCTCGCGGTGATAGGTGGAGAATTTCTCCAGCAATTTAAGGACAGGGTTGAAGCCATTGGGCTCAAGGATCACAACGCTTCGCCCGATCTGAAGCGCAATAGCGATGGCCTGTTTGGCGTCGGGCAGGTGGTGAAGGACGCCGCGCAGCACGACGACATCAAACCCTTTAATCTCTTGCGAAAGGGCGTAAAGATTTCCCGCCTGAAACGTGGTGCGGGAAAGGTTCATGGTGCGCGCCTTTTCTGTGCCCCGCGTGACCGCAGCGGCAGCAGGGTCGATGCCTAAAACTTTTGATGCGCCCAATCCCTCAAACGCCACGGTATAGGTGCCATCTCCGCACCCAAGGTCTAAAACGCTTTTGCCGCGCCAATCATAGGTTTCGTGCAGAGCCTTTGACATGCGTGCGTTGGCGATCCGGCTCGAAAACCGGTCTTGGTCGGTGTAAACATAGCCGCCGCCGGTTTGGGCATCCCGGTCAAAAACGTCGACGTTGTGTTTCTGTTGAGTCATGGGTGTCATGGTTCGTTGGATTTCCGGGCAAGGGTCAGCATGTTGCCGACCGGGATTGTAAGGGGAACGCGATCAATTCCCAGACGCTGAACACCTTTCTCTAGCATGTCCTTGATGGCATGGGGAAGGGGAAGCAGGCGTAGCCAATAGCGCAAAGGATAGCGATTGCGTAGCGCGTGGCTTTGGATTGATGTGAACCCGCTTTTTCCGAGGAGAAAGCTGAGGCTTGATGGTGAAAAGAGCTGAAAATGCTCGATATCGACGATCGGGGATTTTCGCCCCAGCAAGCGGTTAAGCGCACCGCGTTCATTGTGACAGACGATGGCAAGCGTCCCGCCGGGGGCAAGTCGCGCAAACGCTTCGGCGCAGAAAGCCTTGGGATCTGGCAGATGTTCGATGGTCATGAAACAGGCGATCAGCGAAAAAGGACCATCCGGTACGTCTGCATTAGGGAAGAACCCGGCGATGATGTGCGGTTTAACCGTGGGCGTTGCCGCAGCGATAGCGGCGGCAGAGGGCTCAAGGCCCCAAACGGGTTCATATCCGGCCTTAATCAGAAAGGGCAAAAAAGCACCGGTTCCGGCGCCAATTTCAAGAGCAGCCCCTTTGCTGGACGTAAGCCGTGGAAGGAGGGCTTCGGCATAAGTCTGCGCCGCGTATCCGGCTTCAAGGCTCGTGTCGAACGAAGCGTCCGCATAGGCGGCGTTAACGGCTTCGGTGGGGGGGATGTGGGTTGCGTAGACAAGGGAGCAAGTAGGGCAGCGCTGCATATGCCAACTGAAAAACTCCGGTCGTTTGCGCGAGGCAAAGCTGGCTTGACTTAAGGCGGTGTCCTGAATGTTTCGTTGGACAAAAACTGCTCCCGGTTCGTGCGAGCCGCAGCCGGGGCAGGCGCGGTCAACAAGGGCATCAAGCTGCATCTGCATATCCCTCGCTACGCGATGGAGCTTGAGCGGGTTCGATGCGACCCTCGATGATCAAATGGCGGCGGATAAAAGCTGGCCGTGCTTTGGCTTCGGTGAGGATCTTTCCGACATATTCACCAACGATGGCGATGCCCAGCAAATTGACCGAGCCAAAAAACATGATGGTCAGCAGCATGGTCGTCACGCCGGGTGGCGTAAGATCGGGCGCGAATAGTTTTGAGAGAATAACGGCGGTTCCAAGAAGTGCCGTAAGGCCGAGCAACCCAACACCAAGCATCGTGAAAAAGGCAAGAGGCGCGGTGCTGAAGGAAAAAATGGCCATTTTGGCCCAGCTTAGATTCTTGAGCAGGTTGTTGGTGCTGCGGCCAAACATGCGGTCCGGGCGCACATAATCGACGCCCGTTTGCTTAAACCCGACATAGGCGCGCAGGCCGCGCAAAAGGCTGTCGCGCTCGTGGCAGGCGAGCATCCACTGCACGGCGTCGGCGTCGATAAGCGAAAAGTCCCCGGCATCGCGTGGCACAGGAATGTTGCTGAGCGCCGCAAAGAGTTTGTAGAACATTTTATACAGGAACTCTTGCCCTTTGGGCATCTCGCGGCGAACACGGCGGCCATAAACGACATCGAACCCTTCGCGCCATTTGGCGACGAACGCTTCGATAAGTTCCGGTGGGTCTTGCAAATCGCCGTCGAGCAAAACGCAGCCTTCGCGTGTAGCGATTTCCATGCCGCTGCGGAAGGCGGCTTGCGAGCCGAAATTGCGAGTATGTGAGATGCCGATCACACGCGGGTCTTTGGCAGAGATTTCTTGGATAACTTCGGCGCTGTTGTCTGGGCTGCAGTCATTCACAAAAATGATTTCGTAATCGAGCCCCAGACGTGAAAGCGTTTCCGTCAAACGTTGATGCATAATCGGGATAGCCTGCGCATCCTTGTAGCATGCGACAATCGCACTCAGGCTGCTGCGCGCGGCCCGGTGACGTGTTTTTTCCGAAAGGGTATTGGGATCAACGCCAGAGGTAAGCTGGTCCTGCCACCAAGACGCCGTCTGTGCGAGCCCGTCTTCAAAAGCAACCTGTGGAGTCCATCCTAGAACGGCTTGAGCGGCCTGTGGGTTGCCGTACCATTGCGCAAGATCCCAGGCGCGGGCAAGCGGCCCGAAGACAGGCGCGGCGTCGATAG
>CAYZXV010000093.1:0-5577 GCA_964482525.1 uncultured Rhodospirillaceae bacterium
CCTCATTGTGAGCAGAGCGAAGCAATCCAGTTGCCGCGCGTCTGCGCGGCATAATAGTCATCACACGCGCCGTAGACACGGCGCAGCTGGATTGCTTCGTCGCAAGGCTCCTCGCAATGACGGACTCTGTTTAGGTTCACTGTGACTAATCACCCCACAAACACGAACCCATCTTCGTCGATTGTGCCGGTGTCGCCTGTTCGTAAAACAGAACCATGTGTTGTGCCAAGGGCACTATCGGCGCGGCCCTGCGCATAGCCCATCATCACATTTGGCCCCGCATAGAGAACCTCGCCGTTTTCAATCCATAAACGTCCGCCGTCGATCACGCGGCCCATCGATCCAATTTTCTCTGGCTTGTCATGAAGTGGCAGAATGGCCATGCGTGGCGCGGCCTCGGTCTGGCCATAAAGGATAAACAGCTTTCCATCCCGCTGCGCAAATTGGCGCATCAGTTCGCGTGTGCGCTCAATCGGCATACGTCCGCCGGATTGAAGAAAAGTTTTAATGCGGGGCACGTGAAGATTATCAATCCCGGCGCGCGCCAGATATTCATAATGAAACGGAACGCCTGCGAGCATGTTGGCTTCGCGATTTTGCGCAAGCTGCCACAGATCGCGGTTTTTGATATCATGCTCGGTCAAGATCGCTTTGCCGCCGACGCTCAGGATCATATGCAGAACCGAAAGCGTGAAGGAATAGGCGAGCGGCATGGGCAGCAGCGCGCGCGTTTCTTTTGTAAAGGGCAGGGCCTCTAGTGTCGCGGCAAGATTGCTTCTCACGTTATCGTAGGACAAACGAACCGTTTTTATGGACTCCTGTGGCCCTGGTGGGCGCAGCATTAGAAAAAGATCGGGGTGAGGTCTTGCCTCTAGCTTCGTTGTACGCCGCCACAGGAAAAAACCGTCATCTGCTGGCCAATCGGCGGGGGAGTAATCCTCACCGGGGCGCAGGGCCGAGGGTAAAAGGATCGCATCGGGGGCATAGGCGGCGATAAAGAGGTCGAGGCGCGAGGCTCCGGGATCCACGAGCAAAACGGCGTGTCCCGCCCCCACCGCGCTCAGATAGGCCATTGCACCGGGTATTGTGGGGGGCAGGGCGGCTAAAATAAGCTCTTTTGAGGCCCCTTGGGTCGCGTCTGGCCATAGGGTGAGCCTCTCTTGGAGGCCCTGGCGAAGCTCGCCATAGCGCAGCCATCGCTCTTTTTTGTCGTCAGCCAGCGCGATTTCGTTGTCCAAAACGAGGTGTCCGGACAAAAAAGAAAAAAAAGGGAGGATTTTTTTGGGGTCCATTGACCTCTCCCATCGCGTTGAACCTCACCGTATCGGCATAAAATGCAGGAGTCCAGACGCAAATCGAAACGATCACAGCCCAGATAAATCAATAGGCTTAGACGAAACCAGTTTGAGGATCGTTCAAAATTCAAAACAGTTTGCTTGGGCTTTTGTTCTATTATCCCATTGATAACAAAGCATAAAATATCATTCTCTTGACGGGATTTTAACAGCTTTACGCTAGAATGGTTTCATAGACGGAAAAAAGGGCGAAAGCGGGTTTGGGTTCGGGGTCAGGCAAGTGAGTGGTGGGTTTCCTTTTAACAAACAGGTGGAGAGTGCGATGTTTACACGGTTCCTAAGAGAAGAAGAAGGCGCGACGGCTATTGAATATGGTTTGATCGCTTCGTTGATTTCTGTCGCGATTGTGGCGGTCCTGCTGACCTTGGGCCCGAAACTGACGGAAGTGTTCCAGAAGGTCCAAGATAGTTTGAAAACAGCGTAAAGACGAAGGGTGGGCGTTGCGCCCATCCGGGGAGACAGAGGGCGGGGCCGCAAGGCTCCGCTTTCTTTTTGTGCTTAAAAGTTGGTGTCTTGTTTACTTAATGATTGTTTTCTACTCAGATACCCTTATTTACCCCGCCCCTAACCCCTCCCCAAGGGGAGGGGGATACCTACGCTATTACGGCAAATATGTTATTAAAATTTTCAACATCAAAGAAACTTACTTTCCGAAAACACTGTGGTGTCCCCCTCCCCTTGGGGAGGGGTTAGGGGCGGGGTGTATAGAAGGGTCTTTTGCTGTTATGGCTTGTATTCATCGTACGTCCCTGTTTTAAGTGCGCAGTCCTTAGGTTGAAGGACGGTTTGCATCCTTTTGAAAACCAGCGATTTTTCTTTGACGATTCGATCCAGAGCGGTTAGGCTTCGATTCATAACCAGTGTTGAACGGAGACCCAAGACCATGTCTGACACCACCGTAACCCGCGCCCATCTCGCTGAATCTGTTTATCAGGAAGTCGGCCTTTCCCGCAATGACTCGGCGAAATTCGTCGATCTCGTCCTCGATGAAATCAGCGACGCGCTTGTCAAAGGCGACGTTGTGAAGCTCTCTTCGTTCGGCAGCTTCCAGGTGCGCAGCAAGGCCCAGCGCATTGGCCGCAACCCCAAGACTGGCGAAGAAGTTCCTATTCTTCCACGTCGCGTCCTTGTCTTCCGTGCAAGCCATGTCCTGAAGGACAAGGTCAACCGCACCCAAAAAGGCGGGTCCTCCGCTGACTAGGCTTCCGTTTTGTTTGGATAAGAGGGATTCATGAGCAGTTTAGCAATGACAACCCCGGAACCGAGTGCCTTTGCGCCAAGCAAAGCGCCGACGGCGTTTCGTACCATCAGCGAAGTGGCAAACAAGCTGGAAGTACCGCAGCATGTCTTGCGTTTTTGGGAGAGCAAGTTTCCGCAAATCCGTCCACATAAGGGCGGCGGTGGACGCCGCTATTACCGCGCTGATGATGTCGCGCTGATCTCGAATATCAAGGAACTGCTCTATAATCAGGGCATGACCATTCGCGGCGTGCAAAAACTTCTCAAAGAAACGGGCCGCGCCGGAATCGTGCGGCCATCGGAAATGGCGACGACGGTTGTTCCCGTTGCCAAAGAAACCGAAGACGGACCCGCTGTCACGAAAATCGAACTCGCCAGTCGCACCGATACGTCGGGGCTTTCGCTTGCCGCGCGACGCGAGATGGAAGCCGTGCTTGTCGAACTCAAAGCGATGCGCGATTTTCTACGCCAAAGCGGCGTTTAGGTTTTTCAAGCCCTTTCTTACCACGCAGCATTTTTACCCCGCCCCTAACCCCTCCCCAAGGGGAGGGGGACTCTGTCGGTATTGTGGAAAGTGAATTTCTTGAACGCCTATAATTTTATAGTCAAACCAAATAATTCCCGTCATTGCGAGGACCTCGCACTTGATGCGGGGGACGAAGCAATCCATAGAACGTAAGAACGGGAAAGAGCTATGTTTCTGGCACAAATAATGGATTGCCGCGTCGGCCCTCCGGGCCTCCTCGCAATGACGGATTCTGTTTGGTCTCACGATAATAAAACAGGCTTTCAACAATATCGATCAAATACCCTCCCCTTGGGGAGGGGTTAGGGGCGGGGTGATATAATCCTTACCCCTTCGGTGTTGGGGCGTAGGGAGCGACTAGTTTCTGTATTTTTCTTTCGGTTTCTGGTTGGATAAGGCTCAGTTTCTTTGAGATATCCATGTGGTTGATCGCAGGGAATTGAATGCGGAAGCGGGGTACGCCCGTAGTATTTTGGCTCTTCTTCGCTGGTTTTCCTGTGCTGCTATGACCATCGATTTCAAAAGATGAATGATCGATGGCTTGAGTCAGCGAGTCTTTTAATCGCGCAAAAACAGCATCAGGCATTTGGTTTAAAGGCACAGCTGCAAGGAAATCGCCGCTATCTGTCGTGCAATCCTTGCTTAAGTGAACTTTGAGTCCGAGAAGAGAGGAAAAGCTTTGCGCCATATCTTTCGGATTATAAGTGGAAAGCAGATAGAGTCCGCTAACAAGTTTTTCAGAGAGAGCCGAAAGCGCGGGTTTTGCAAAGGGGTTATCGAATACATTTTCAACCGGGATGGCTATGACCCCGTCAAAACGATGTCGATTATATTCATACGGTCCACGGATTGTTGTACGCAGATAATTGGGACTTAATTTGACTGAATTGTTACCATGCTGTTGAGCAAACACCTCCCGAGCTGCTTTAACGATATGTTCGACAAAATCGCGACGTCCGGCCAGTTTTAAGACAAAATGTGTTTTGAATCTTTTGACGGGCAAAGGATGTGTTAAATATTCTTTGCCTTCAAAATTCTTTTTTTCTGTTACAAGTGCGCTGTCGTTTCCGATCGCAACCTCTATTTCGTCCTGTTCAAGAATGCCACCTAGGCGCTGAAATTCCGCAAACGCGCCAATGTTCTCATGAACAACTTTTCGCGTATAATCGTTCTGGACTATTGAGCTCATGATCGGCCTTTCCAAATCAAGTGGTTGCGATATGGGAATGAATAGACCACAGGTTATGAGCGCATGCAACAATGTGGTTTTTCTGATTTTTTGCAATGGTTGGTGTGACAATTTGATATTTCCGAAGTAAACATGGATTGAATTACATATTAATACATCGACCATCATATATTGCGTTGCACAATTTACAACTAATTGATTTTTAAGTACATTATTTTAACGTTTTGTTAAATATTTTTATTGACATTGTTCTGCGCTTGTGCTAGCTTGTCAGGCTGAGTGATTTGTATTTGTTCGGTTTGGTGGGCAGAGGCATTAAGGGTGGTTAGGGCGTTTTTGAGATGGTTAGGGAACGGCATAAGACGGGCGACCGGCAACGGTGGCCCTTTATTTTTTTCAGGACTTCGTTTTTTGGCCTTGCGTCTCCTGCCGTTGCCATCATGCCGCAGGCCGGGGGAGAATAGGGCCGATAACCAAGATCGGTTTGATGCCACTCGACTATTGGGGCTCAAGGCTTTAGAACGGAATCCATCGCGATTCTATTCTGGTGAAGCCCTGCCTATGTTTTTGTTCTCACACGTTAGAACCTGTTTGACGGCCTGCGGCTTGGCGCTTGCGTTTGCGGCGTTGGTCCCGTCATTTTCTCATGCGAAAACGGCGACGGCTTCCGTCGAAACCTATGTGCCGCCTGCGCCAGCAACAGCGCAACCCGGCGTCTTGCCGGAAGGTGTGATCTGGAACAAGCCCCTTAAGGCTGGGGATATGTCTTTGCAACGCAAGTTGCCGCCGCCGCCAAAGCGTTCACCGGAGCCCCCGCTTTTGACGAGTAAGGCCCTTGCGCCCACCGCCTCAGCCCCTCAACCGCCGTTACTTTCCGCTGCAAAGATGTCTGCTCCAGTGCCTAAACAGGCCGAAGCCCCTCAAATCGCCGCGCAATCAAACAGCACCACGGGTATGATGTTGCTTCAGGGGCTGAAGAGCGCCCTAAACAAGGGTGGAGAAGGCACTGCCGCGCCGTCTAGTGGCTCATTGCCGATCAAGGATATGGAGTCAGATAAAACGCCGGTTGCGCCTCAACTTAAAACAGCAGCGACCGATAAGAAAACAGACGACAAGAAGGCAGCCGTTGTTGCGGTTCCCGTCAAAGATTTGAAGGAAAACTTTGTTGCAGGACAAGAACCCAAAGCATGGGGGTCGCCTGATGGCGCTGCGCCGGCCGATGGCAAAGATGTCACCGTCAAAATGGGCGACGATGGCAAGATGGAGAT
>CAYZXV010000094.1:0-5573 GCA_964482525.1 uncultured Rhodospirillaceae bacterium
CCAATATAAACACGATCCCCCGGTTTGATCTCATAGGTTAAGTCGACAACGCGCTCATCCTTGCGTTTGTCCACCTGCGGAACAATGTTGACAAAAGCATACTGCGCATCACCCAAAACGGCGGTGAGCTTGGCAATGGATCGCTCAACCTTGTCGGCGTCGTACCAAGCATCTGGCATGGTCAAAAGATGCTGGCGCAAGGGTTCGATATCAAGGCCTTTGATATCGCTGGTCATCTCGATTTTACCGAATTTGTAACGCTCGCCTTCCTCAACGGTAAAGGTCAGATAGAAATCCGACCGATCTGGCGACATTTCCGCCACGGCGGATACGACACGAAAATCGACATAGCCTTCGTTCATATAAAAGCGGCGAAGCAGTTCCCTGTCATAATTCGTACGATCCGGATCATAGAAATCCGATGTCGAAAAGAATTTCCACCACGCGCTTTCCTGCGTGTCGATGGCGCTCTTCAGTTCGCTTTCACTGAATTTCTGATTGCCAACGAAGTGAATACGCCGCACGCCAGTGTGCTCGCCTTCGGCGATTTCAAACACAACATCCACGCGGTTTTGGTCAAGCTTAACAATCTTCGGATCAACCGTCGCGGCGAAATAGCCTGAACGACGGTACAAGTCCAAAACACGTTGAACATCGGCCTGAATTTTTGGCAACGTATAAACCAGACGAGGTTGGATTTGGATTTCTTTTTTCAGATCCTCATCCTTAATTTCCTCATTTCCTTCGAAGCCAATACGGTTGATAACCGGGTTTTCCTCAACCTTCACAACAAGCGCGGCCCCCTCCATACCCAATTTGACATCGGCAAAGAGACCTGTCGCATACAAAGCCTTAAGTGAAGCATCCAGCCTTTCTTCGTCCGCGACATCGCCCACCGCAAGGGTGAGATAGGACAAGACCGTCTCGCGCTCCAAGCGTTGGGCGCCCTCGACACGGATTTCGGTGACTTTCTCACCCTCATAGGCAGAGGCCTGACCGAAAGAGAGAACCAAGGCGAGCGCGACACATGCGGCGCGAAGCCCAAGCGCCCGAAGGCGCGCTGTGATGATCGATGTTTTCATGTCAGGAGAACAAGCCCCGAATGTAAGAGACAACCTTAAACTGAACCAAATCGTTCCACGTCGCAAAGACCATAAGGAACATGATCACGGTAAAGCCCGCCCGCGCACTGTATTCCTGCATGCGCTCGCCAAGCGGACGGCCCCGCAACCCCTCGACACTATAGAAGAACAAATGCCCGCCATCAAGCAAGGGGATAGGAAACAGGTTGATAAGGCCCAAATTGATCGAGATCACGGCCACGAACCAAAAGAAGGCATAAACCCCATCTTTTGCAACCTTTCCCGACAGTTGCGCAATGCGAAGGGGTCCGCCAAGCTCGTCGGTGCTGCGGGTGCCCATGATCATCTGCCCAAGGCCCTTAAGCGTGCTGGTTGTCATGGACCCGACTTCGACGAACGATTCGCGAATCGACTCAAGCGGCCCAAGGTCGCGGTAAGCCCGCTCTTTCGAGATGATGCCAAGCACCCCTTGCTGATGTTCGCCGCCAAGGCGATCGGTCGTTTTTATAACCTTTGGCGTGGCGGTGATGGTTTGTTGTGTTCCATCACGCTCGAACACAATCTCAACCGGCGTGCCAAGATTGAGCGCAACGGTGCGTTTAATTTGCTCGAAGCTTTCCATCGTTTTGCCGTCAATGGACTGGATCACATCGCCCGCAACCAAACCGGCCGCAGCCCCTGCCCCATCCGCAACAACCGTCTCGATTTTCGTTGAGGTATAGCCCTGGCCGTTGACCATAAAGAGCAACGCAAGGACGATCACACCGAAAATATAATTCGCAAGCGGCCCGGCCGCGACAATGGCAAAGCGTTTGCGCACAGGTTGCGTGTAAAAGGCAAACTTCTTTTCGCTTTCGGCCAAAGGCAAAACATTTTCATCTGGCCCAAAGCTGGACGGGTCGGCATCGCCAAACATTTTCACATAACCGCCGAACGGCAGCCATGCGAGACGCCAACGTGTGCCGTGCTTGTCAAACCATGCGACGATTTCGGGGCCAAAGCCGATGGAAAACGTCTCAACCCGCACGCCAGAGCGCCGCGCAACCCAGAAATGGCCGAACTCATGCACAAAGACGACGATGCCAAGAACAACGACAAACGCCGCCGCATGCCATCCGAATTGCTGAAGGTTCGATACGATAAAATCCATCTGTCTTTCCTTTTTTGTAAAGGGACTAAGAACAACATGATCTGCAATGAAATTCTTGCAAAATCTTTTCCTCTTGTCCTTCTCTTTCCTGACCCCGCCCCTAACCCCTCCCCAAGGGGAGGGGGACTCCAACGTTGTTTCTGCACTGCCTTTAACGAAGACTGCAACCTAAAGAAACTCCCTCTCCATAAGACTGGTAGTGTCCCCCTCCCCTTGGGACTACAGAGTTGTTACTGCAGAGAAACTCCCTCTCCATAAGACTGGTAGTGTCCCCCTCCCCTTGGGGAGGGGTTAGGGGCGGGGTTGGTGAAGTTATCCCGGTGAGAAACGATCACGAAGGATATCACAATCCCTTCTTCCCAACCAACTCTTCCGCCTTACGTCGTGCCGACGCATCTGTTTGCATCAATCCGTCTAGGTTAGCAAGCGGTCCGTCAAGCCCCGCAGCAAGTGTGGACTCGATCACGCGCTCAATATCCAAAAACCCTATCTTTTCATCAAGGAACGCCTGCACGGCGACTTCATTCGCGGCGCTCATAACGGCGGGTGCGCTCCCTCCCCTTGCCAACGCCTCGCGGCCCAAACGTAACGCAGGGAAGCGCACGGGATCGGGCGCTTCAAACGTAAGCTGACCAATCTTGACGAGATCGAGCTTCGGCGCAGGCGTTTCCATGCGATCCGGCCACGCAAGGCAATACGCAATCGGAATATGCATGTCTGGCGACCCAAGCTGGGCCAAGGTGGAACCATCCTTATATTCGACCATCGAATGAATGACCGATTGCGGATGGACCAGCACGTCAATCTTCTCGGACGGCATATTGAACAAATAGGCCGCTTCGATCACTTCAAGCGTCTTGTTCATAAGCGTTGCGCTGTCGATAGAGATTTTCGCGCCCATATTCCAAACGGGATGCTTACCCGCCTGCTCCGCCGTGACGGTTGCCATCTGCTCGCGCGTGTAGTTTCGGAACGGCCCGCCGGACGCCGTGATAATCAGGCGCGCAATCCCTTCGCGGTGGGGATTATCGAACACCTGATAGATCGCGTTATGCTCGCTATCAACGGGCAAAAGCGTACAGCCATGTTTGGCGACCAGATCCATCATCAGCGGCCCGGCGCAGACCAGCGTTTCCTTGTTCGCAAAAGCCAGTTTCACGCCGCGCTTGGCCGCCGCAATGGTGGAAGGCAAGCCCGCCGCGCCGACAATCGCGGCCATGACCCACTCACTGTCCCGCTCCGCCGCCTCGACGACTGCGTTTGCGCCCGCGCCAACTTCGATCGGCAGGCCCGCAAGCGCATCCTTGAGGTCCTGATATTTGCGCTCATCCGCGACGACCACGAAATCAGGCTTAAGTTGCCGCGCCTGCTCGGCGAGCAGTTTGACATTCTGCCGCGCGGTCAGCGCGACGACATGATACTTCTCCGGCGCGCGGGAAATGAGGTCGATGGTCTGCGTCCCGACCGAGCCTGTCGATCCCAAAATCGCCACCCGGCGCGGTGTTGTACTTGATGCCATTCCTTTTGTCCTTTTCTCTTCTAAATGCCCTTGCTTACCTCCCTCCCTTCATCACCCTCCCCTTGCGGGAGGGTCAAAATTGCGAAGCAATTTTGGGGAGGGGTCAAAACGAAGGGGCCAACGAACCCCTCCCCGAAATCGCAAACGCGATTTCGACCCTCCCGCAAGGGGAGGGTGATTTTTAGTTATACCATCACCACCACCGCCCACGCGACCGCCGCAAACAAAAGCCCATCCACGCGATCCAACATGCCGCCGTGGCCGGGGATAAGCGTGCCGCTATCCTTCGCTCCGAAACGGCGTTTGACATGCGATTCAAAGAAATCGCCAGCCTGCGCAATCACGGCCAGCACCAGCGCGATCATCGCCGCCTCAAGCGGTGCAAACGGAAAGGCGAATCTTGCCGCGACACCATAGCCCAAAAGCGCCGCCGCAGCCATGCCGCCCACGAGCCCGGCCCACGTCTTGTTCGGGCTCACGCGGGGCCATAGTTTGGGACCCCCAATCGTTCGTCCGGCGATATAAGCCCCCGTATCCGTGCCC
Source organism: uncultured Rhodospirillaceae bacterium (assembly GCA_964482525.1). GTDB lineage: Bacteria > Pseudomonadota > Alphaproteobacteria > UBA9219 > UBA9219 > UBA8914. The sequence continues at coordinate 4,295 of CAYZXV010000094.1, forward strand.
CAAACGACCACCAGAAGATATATTATAGTAACAAACCCATATGAATCGTTGTTGCGAAGATAGATGAGGGCCAACGCACTGAAGAAGACATACGGGATTCCCATACCAACCCACAGCGCATCGCGGCGTGTGCGCCCCATTTTCTGGGCGTAATAGACCAGAATGAACGCCGCAAACAGCGCGAGCCCTATCGCTGGAAGCGCGTCCTTCGTCACCGCCATCGCCATCACAAACAGCGTGGAGCCATAGGCCCAGGTCTTACCCCGCTGCGAGAGGTCCTTTGCCGTAAGCCCCAGCCATTCGCGCAGCGCGATGAGCATCATGCCAACGATCATGAGCGCATAAAACGGCCCACCGATCCACACACCGCCCAGCACAAGCGGGATCAAAACCACCGCACTCCCTACCCGCTTGGCAAGATTTGAAGAAAAGAAAGATGTCATACGTTTTGTTCCTTGTCTTAGGACCTAGATCAAAAACTCCCGTCATTGCGAGGAGGCCGTAAGGCCGACGCGGCAATCCATCTGATGAGCCGGAAACACAGTCTTTCCGTGTTTTGCATCCCATGGATTGCTTCGTCGCATACGCTCCTCGCAATGACGGCATTTGTTTGACCTGACTTTAGCCCCCCTACCTTCCGAACCTTCTCTCCCGCGTGGCGTACTCATCCAAGGCTGCCTTTAAATGTTCAGCGGAGTAATCAGGCCACAGCACATCTTGGAACACATACTCGGCATAGGCCGCCTGCCAAATCAGGAAGTTTGACGTGCGCTTTTCCCCGCTTGTGCGAATGACCAAATCGGGGTCGGGCAAATCGTGCGTGTAAAGCGCAGCTGCAAAGCTTTCGTCCGTAATCGCATCCGATGCGATCTCGCCCTTCGCAATCTTCTGCGCCAGGGCTTGCGCCGCCATCACAATTTCCTGCCGCCCGCCGTAACTTAAGGCCAAGGTTAGATTGAGGCCCGTGTTCGCCGCTGTTTTCCTCTCCGCATCTCCGATCATCTGCGCGATGTCACCCTCAAGTGGCGCGCGATCACCAATCACGCGCAGCCGCACGCCGTTTTTATGCAGCGTGGCCAGTTCATTCTTGATGTAAAAGCGCAAAAGCCCCATCAGTTCGCCAACCTCAGCGGCTGGCCGCTTCCAGTTTTCGATCGGCAAGTGATTGGCTGAGCGCATGGGCGTCGGCCGCGAACTTTACGGATTCGCCGAGTCGTCCGAAAATCCGCAATACTTCCGACATCCCCAGCAGAGCTTCCGCTTCGGATCTCAAGTTGGA
>CAYZXV010000095.1:0-5572 GCA_964482525.1 uncultured Rhodospirillaceae bacterium
TGAGGATGATGACGTGATCGCCCTCAATAAACCGGCCGGGTTAGCCGTTCAGGGGGGAACTGGGCTTAAAGAAAACCTAGATGACAGCCTTATGGTGTTTAGCCGCGACGGCCAGACCAGGCCCAAATTGGTCCATCGATTGGATCGAGAGACGAGCGGCGTTCTGCTTATTGCTCGGACGGCCTTTGCGGCCACGCGTCTAGCCGCTTCGTTTAAAGAACGCGCGACGAAAAAAATCTATTGGGCCGTGACGTCAAAGCCATTGCCGCGTGACGAAGGCATGATTGACGCGCCACTTGTTCGGCGCGGACAAATTATGGTCGTCCCGCAAGAAGATGAGGAAGAGGATGACGATGTGAAAAGTGCGAAGACGCTCTATCACGTTTTAGAAAACATACATAAAGGAGCGGCCTTCGTCGCGCTTTGGCCGCTTACAGGACGCACGCATCAATTAAGAGCACACATGGCGCATATCGGCGCGCCGCTTTTGGGCGATCCTTTGTATAAGGGCGACGAAGAGAACCGTGCGGATCTAGCCTCGACACTGCCTATCGGTAAGGGGCTTCATCTTCATGCACGCCGTCTTATTCTTCCGCATCCGCGCAAGGGCATGATTGACGTGACCGCGCCCTTGTCCTCTGAGATGAAAAAAACGTGGCGGTGTTTTGGATTTTCCGAAAAGCATCGCTTTATGTTTGACGATGATTAAAAAAGGAGGTTCCCATGACTGGAAAACGCGCGCGGCATCGGCCTAAGAAACACAATAACGGATGGCGTTATGTTGTGTTGGCCTTTTTTGTCCTTACGGCGTTCATCGGAATCTGGCTCGCCCGGTTTGACATTAATACCTATCGTCCCTCGCTTCAGACCGCATTGTCAGAGCAATTCGGGCGCGAGATCAAACTTGGGGGAAAAATAACGTGGGCTTTGTCGCTTGATCACGGCCTTAGTCTTGCGATTGCGGATGTCGGTATTGCTAACCCCACATGGGCAAGCCGCCCCGCTATGGCCTCTATTGGGGAGGCCCGGCTTAAAGTTAATGTGCGCGCGCTTTTGCGTAAAGAGATAGATGTCCTGGCTTTCGAACTTCGTAACGCCGATGTGCGCCTTGAAAATAATGGCAAGGATTCACCAAACTGGATATTGGCAAAAAACGATGAAGCTGGGGCAAAGGATCAGGCATCGAAATCAACGCAGGGGGGCAGCGCGCCCATAGCTTTTCATGTGCGTAAAGTTACGGTTTCAAAAAGTCGTTTCAGTTATAAAGGCCCAGATGGCGCGCTGAGTTTATTTGATGTTGCACACCTTTCTTATGAAGCTGAAAAGAAAGGTATGAAGGCAACCTTTGATGGATTGCTTGCGCAAAAGCCAGTGCGTTTAACTCTTGCCGGAGGGGATATCGCGCTTCTAGGAAAGCAGGGCTGGCCCTTTCGTGTGTCGTTTCAGACCATGGGCTATGATGGCAAAGCCGAGGGCAAGCTTGCTGGTGATATGAAACGTGTCGAGTTGTCCTCTTACACGGTGTCATCGGGAAAGACGAAGGCATCGGGCCGGTTGAACGTGTTTCTGGGCGGCGTGCGTCCGGCCGTATCGGGCACTTTGCAAAGCGATCTTGTTTACATGGCTGACCTTAGTGGGGGTGAAACAAAGGTGGCGCCTTCCGAAGCAGGGCAGGGCGGGAAAACTGCGTCAGGGCCTTCGCGGTTTTTCTCGGATGAGCCCATCGACTTAAGTGGCCTTTCTGCCCTTGATCTCGATTTAGATGCTGAAATAGGTGTTTTTGAATTACCACAAGCAACGATGACGGCTTTAAAAGCTCCCATACGAATTAAGGGGGGGCGCCTTGCGTTGGACCCTTTAACCGCAAAGCTTGGGGAAAGCGCGGTCAAGGCGCAAGTAACCTTGGACGCTTCGGGGTCGCGACCTGATTTATCTGTTGTTATCGATGCGCCTTCGGTTGATTTGTCCCAGTTCGTTCGGTTGGGTGGTGTAGAGTCTATGATCGGTGGGAAGTCCGATCTTGATATCCAGATCAAAACATCCGGACACAGCATGCATGACTTTGCCGCGCATGCGAATGGGGCCATCAATCTTCTTATGGACAAAGGGACCCTTGAGCCCAGTGTCATTCGGAGCGTGGCAGGCTCTTTAATCGGCGTTTTTGTGCCGGGGGCTTCGGATGTCGCCGAAGCGCGAGTCAATTGCGCGGCTGGACGCTGGACTCTTACGCAAGGCATTATGGAAACGAAAGGGCTGCTGATTGATACCAATGTGACCACCTTGGCGGGTACAGGGTATATCAATCTTGCGGATGAGCGGATGAATATGAGCCTACGCACCAAGCCCAAGAAACTTGGTCTTGGTAACCTTGTGCCTTCGATGAATGTTCGGGGGAGCATGACGAAACCATCCGTCACGCCGGATTCCGCTGAAGCGATTGGTAAGGTCGCAAGCATGCTTGGCGGCAAGGGGACAACATTGCCTGATGGTGTGCCTGTTATGGTCACGCCAAAACCCGGTGAGAATGCTTGTGCCGCGACGCTGGACCGCCCGGCTTCGGCAACGATTGGCCAAACGGCAGCGCCCGTTACTTCGGGGCCAGCTGCGCTCTCGCCCGAACCTGTGCAAAGGGCGAAGGATCAGTTCAACTCTTTCATAAAGAATCTTGGAAAAGGGATTGGTAAATAAGATGGCTAAACATCGTTCTGAAGCACCGCCAGTCTATGCGGTTGAAAGGCATGAGCACAGATGGCTCATTCTACGCAACGGCCGCGTTTTTATGAGCCCGGCGGGAAGACCTTATGCCTTTCCTCAGGAAACACTTGCCTTAGCGGTTATGGCTGAATGGCAAGCGCAGGGCGAAAAAATTATCCCGGCCCAAATGCCTCTTACGCAGCTTGCCGCTACGGCCCTTGATGTCGTGGGACGGGATCGGGCAAAGACGATAGGGGGTCTATCCGCTTATGTCGGGACTGAACTCCTTTGTTATCGCACGGAGGCGACAGATAGCCTTTCACACAAGCAGCAGGAGCTGTGGCAACCCTATCTGGATTGGTGTGAAGATCGTTTTGCGGTTCATTTTGTGATTGGATGTGGTGTTATGCCGATCGCGCAAAAGCCGGAAACCTTGACGCGGCTTGTTGCTCATATTGAGTCGTATGATGATTACATACTAGCGGGTTTGAGTAGCGCAACAGACAGCGCGGGATCGCTTGTGCTTGGCCTTGCCCTTGCCGAGGGGTTTGGGCGCGCCGAGGCAGTTTTTGCGGCTTGCGAACTGGATGTTACGCATCAGGCTATTCGTTGGGGAGAGGACCCCGTCACGCAAAATCGTCATGCGACAATCCGCCGCGATCTTGAAGCCTGTGAACGCTGGTTTGACTTGTTGAGGGCTGCCTAGGCCCCGTTGCGTTTATACAAACGCGCGTAAATGATATTGATTGGGATAATCTTTACAACAAGCAAAATCAAAAGCGCCGCGCCAGGGTTAAACACGTCGGCAAGGACTCCGGTGAGGATCGACGCGATCCCTGTTAGGATGGCGGCAAGGAATGAGATCAGAGACCCCATGGTCGAACGCTGGGCATCAGTAAACAAATCTTGTTGGAGGGAGGTATCTGCCGTTTGGCTTACGGTATAGGCCGCTTGTGATCCCATGAGTAAAACGGGTGAATAGATGTTTGAGAGCGCATAAGCGGCCAGAGAGGTAAGCGAGCCAAGCAACGAAGCGCTCCAAAGCGCGCGCATTTTTCCCCATTTTTGAACGAGCGGCCCCGCAAACCAAAAACCGATTGCGCCGATTGCGTTCTGGCCAAATCGATAGAAGGGAACCGCCCACAGAGGCCAAACGGCAGCAATAAAGCCAGGCAGAAAATAGTGACTGGCCGTACCCATGCCATAGCGCAAGGCATTCGCGACCGCTATCCATCGCAGGGTCGGGTTCTTGGCGATTAGTTTTCCTGCCTTGATCATATGAAGGAACGCGCCATCTGTTTGTGAATGCTTTAGATGCGGGGGCTCCACAAGGAAGAAGGAGAGGGCCAAGTTGATCCCAAAAGGAATTAGGGTCAAAAGGCATAGGGATTGAAACGACATATCAGCGAGGAACGCTAAAACGGCAAGCAGGCTAACAATCGCGAGTGAGGCTTGCTCAACGGCGCTAATGCGGCCTCGGATTTTTGGCATGTCACGGGTTCGGCGATAGGCGCTTAGAGTCTCGTATATAAGGGCATTGTCGTTCCCGCTGAACAAGGCCATGGAAAGGCCAAAAATAAGACCGCCCATGAGCAACCACAGAAACCCATAGGAAGAGGAAAACGCGAGGGCATAACACACGACCGAGAGGAACTCGCAAAGGCAGCCAAGGATAAAAACAGGCTTTCGCCCCCATTTATCAGAAAGGACACCGGTTGGGATTTCGAAAAAGGCGCTTGAGAGGCTGCTCACCGTAAAAACGGTCATGGCGGCTGTATAGGACCCCGCAACCGCCTCGTACATAAGGACCGTAACGGGATAAAACAGCCGCAGGCCAGCCAGAAAATAACTGACCAGCATGATGGGGATATTGCGCCTTAGGCGCCTGGTTCGTGGGTTAACCCTGTTCATCATGCGGGGCATCATAGGCAGAAAATGAGAAAAACCAATGAAAATGATGGTCATTGGCGGCTTGTTTTTGCTAAAGAGGGCCTGTCGTAGGCTTCTTATGCTTTGGAAATGGGTATGAAAACTTCGCGATTGATCTGTGTTGGGGTGTTTTTGGGCGCGCATGGTGTGCGTGGACAGGTGCGTGTTGCAAGCTTGACGGAAGATCCTGAGGATCTGTTCACCTATCAGCCTCTTATGGATGCTGAAGGAAAGAAAATCTTTGAGCTCACCCAGTGTGGGATCAGCCGTGACGCTTTTTTGGCCAGCGTGAAGGGAATCGAAGATCGAGACGCGGCGCAGGCCCTAAAGGGCACAGAGCTTTTTGTTTCTCGCGAGTCCTTACCAGAAGATGACGAAGACGGCTTTTATTGTGCCGATCTTATTGGCCTAACAGCCAAGGATTCGGCGGGAAAAGTCCATGGCCTTGTGCAAGATGTGCATGATTACGGCGCGGGAACTTTTCTTGAAATTAAGCCAAGTAAGGGAGCGAGTTTCATGCTTCCCTTTAAGGACGCCTTTGTCCCTGTCGTCGATGTCGAGGCTGGGTTCATCGAGGTTGATATTCCAAACGGGTGGCTTAGTCAGGATAAGCAAGAGCCAAAACCCAAACAGAAAAAGGGGAAGTCAAAACAATGACTCTTCACCCCACCAAACCAGCATGGCATGCCCAAGTCCTTACCTTGTTTCCGGAGATGTTTCCGGGGGTGGTGGGGCAAAGTTTGGCTGGGCGGGCGTTGGCTGACGGGGTGTGGCGGCTCGATGTTCTCAATATCCGTGATTTTGCTAGTGATAAGCACAGAACGGTTGATGACACGCCTTATGGTGGCGGTGCGGGGATGGTTATGCGTCCCGATGTTGTGGCTGCCGCTATTCGTGGGGCTGAGGCCCGTTTTGGCAGGGCTGCGCGGCGCGTTTATTTATCGCCACG
>CAYZXV010000096.1:0-5519 GCA_964482525.1 uncultured Rhodospirillaceae bacterium
CCGGTGGAACCTTGTTCGAAGAGATGGGCTTTTATTATGTCGGCCCCATCGATGGCCACAATTTCGAGCATCTGATCCCCGTTTTAGAAAATGTTCGCGACGACCCGCGCGGTGGTCCGATCCTTGTGCACATCGTGACGGAAAAAGGCCATGGCTATGCCCCCGCCACACAAGCCCCAGACAAGATGCACGGCGTGACCAAATTCAACATTGTCACGGGCGCACAGGATAAACAGGCGAACACCCCGCCCTCTTACACTCAGGTGTTTGCCGAAGCCCTTGTGAAAGAAGCCGAGCACGACGACAAAATTGTCGCCATCACAGCCGCCATGCCCGCGGGAACGGGTCTTGACCTGTTTGGCAAACGCTTTGGCAAACGCTTGTTCGATGTGGGCATCGCCGAGCAACACGCAGTCACATTCGCGGCTGGCCTTGCCTGTGAAGGGTACAAGCCATTTTGCGCCATTTATTCCTCGTTCATGCAACGCGCCTATGATCAGGTCATGCATGATGTCGTCCTGCAAAAACTGCCTGTGCGCCTTATGATGGATCGCGCGGGCCTTGTCGGCGCGGACGGCGCGACGCATGCAGGCGCCTTTGATATCGCCTTTATGAGCTGCTTGCCCGATATAGTCGTGATGGCGGCCTCGGACGAAGTCGAACTCACCCATATGGTTGCTACGGCTGCCGCCTTTGATGAAGGTCCCATTGCCTTGCGCTATCCGCGCGCAAACGGCATCGGCCTTGAGATACCGGATCGCGGAACCGTCTTGCCCATCGGCAAGGGCCGCATCGTCAAGGAAGGCAGCAAGATTGCCATCCTGAACCTTGGCGCACGCCTTGACGAATGCCGCAAAGCAGGAGATGCCCTTGAGGCGAGAGGCCTGAGCACCACCATCGCCGACATGCGTTTTGCCAAACCGCTCGATATGGATTTGATCCAACGGCTCGCAAAAAGCCATGAGGTCTTGATCACCATCGAGGAAGGCTCTATCGGTGGGTTTGGTAGCCATGTCGCGCACCAGCTTGCTAATCTTGGCCTGATGGATCGCGGCCTCAAGATCCGCTGTATGACTTTGCCCGACCTCTTCCAGTTGCACGACACACAAGTGAAACAATATGACGAGGCTCAACTCAGCGCTCGCCATATCGTGGCCAAAGCCTTAAGTGCGCTTGGGCAAGAGGAAGCCGCTGCGCAAGCTTTATTGGCCCGCGCATGACAGCAGTGGAAGACCTACCTTTTCTGCCAACAACATCGAACCACCGCGCGCGCGTGCCTGACGAAGCGCCTGCTCTTTTTGATGACGCCAGCAGCGCATGGATGAGTTATGGCGCCTTGCGCACGAATATTGAGACAACAGCCAAAGCGCTCAAAGGAGCCGGACGCGGCGTCGTTTTGTGCTGTGTGCCTCGGTCATGTGAGGGCGTTATCGCCTATCTGGCCGTTGCGCATGCGGGCCATACCATTATCATGGCCGACCCAACCGCGCCAAACCTTGATTTGCTCGCAGCCTGTTACCAGCCCGAATGGATCATCGCCTCCCAAAATGTCTCTTTTGACTATTACGAAAGAGATTACACCGTGTTCGACACGTTGTGCCTGAACAAGCGCCACGAAACATTGAGCTACACAATTCATCCGGACCTTTATCTGGTGCTGCTGACATCCGGCACTACTGGAAGCAGTAAAGGCGTGCGCCTTACCTATCGCAACCTCACCCACAACACACAAGCAATTATCCATAGCCTGTCACTGACCAATAGCGAAACAGCTCTCTGCCATCTGCCGCTCGCTTATTCATTTGGCCTTTCGATTATACATATGCAACTAGCCGTTGGTGGTCGTTGCTTAATGAGCGAACAAAGCCTTATGAGCGCCGCGTTGTGGCGTCTAGCGCGCACACAAAGCGCAACACTCTTCGCGGGCGTTCCCTATCATTATGAAATGCTTATGCGGCTTGGCCTTGCACGCCTTAACACCCCAAGCCTGCGCACGTTTCTTCAGGCCGGCGGGCGAATGCAACCGCCACATCAAAAAGAGTTTCTTACCCAGGTTCAAAGCATTGAAGGCGGCAAGTTCTTTATCATGTATGGCCAGACTGAAGCCTCGCCGCGCATAAGCTGTTTCGGCTTGCACGAGCGTCCCGAAAAGATTGGCTCTTCCGGCAAGGCCCTGATGGATGGGAAGATTACAATCGAGGATGGCGTCGTTGTTTACACAGGCCCCAATGTGATGATGGGCTATGCCGAGACGCGCAGCGACCTTGAGAACGGCGATACCATGCATGGTTGCCTTGAGACCGGAGATTTGGGATCTCTCGACGAAGAAGGTTTTTTGACCATCTCGGGACGCAAACAAAGATTTGCAAAACTGTTTGGGCAGCGCGTTTCCCTTGATGATCTAGAAAAATTGGTAAGCTCTATTGCTTTTGTGGTTGCGATGGAGCATCCAGAAAAGGTTGTTCTTTTTGCTCTCCGTGCCGACGAGTCGGACATAGCAGCAATAAAGAACCACGTCGTCGAGATGACAAAACTGCCTGCCCCATGGATCGAGGTCCGCGCGATTGAGGAAATTCCGCACAAACAAAGCGGAAAAATTGATTATGCCGCCCTACAAACCCTTGTGAGCTTACCGCAATGAACGAAACGCTTCTATCCTTAATCCAGACGCCCTTTACCACTAAGCAGCAAGCTGAAAAGGAAGAAACACTTCTTCAGCTTTTACGCGATCTTACTAATCACCATAAAACAGCCTGTCCGATCTATGGAAAAATCATAGATTTAGCATTCCCAAATCATGATCACGTCAAAAAACTGACTGACTTTCCGTATCTCCCCGTCTCACTTTTTAAAGAACGCTTGTTAAGCAGCGTGCCAGAGACTGATATTCGCGTGATCCTCCAATCCAGCGGAACGACTGGCGCGGGGAAAAGCCGTATCGCCCTCGACCTCACAACTGCCCAACTGACCGCTCAGGCGATGGCCAGCATTGTGCGAAGCCTTACGGGTCATAAACGCAAACCCATGCTCATTATCGATGCGAAGGAAACAATTAGCAAAGTGAATGACGCAGACATGAGCGCGCGGGCAGCGGCTATTTTGGGCCTCATGCCCTTTGGACGTGATTATTGCTTTGCTCTGCGTCAAGATTTGACGCTCGACTCGCTATTGCTCTCTTCCTTTCTAAAACAACACAAAGGCGAAGAAATCTTAATCTATGGTTTTACACACTTGATATGGACTGCCTTCTTCCCTGCCTGCCAAACTATGCACTTGGATTTTTCGTCTGGGCTACTTCTGCACAGTGGCGGATGGAAAACATTGGCTGCACAAAATGTTGATCACGCCGCCTTTCGCACCAGGGCGAAGACCTACGCCAACCTGGATCAGGTCATCAATTTTTACGGAATGGCCGAACTTCCCGGCGTAATTTTCCCGGAGCAGGAAACTGGATTTTTCACGCCCCCCTCCTTTGCCGATATCCTAATCCGCGACCCGCTGACCCTCGCACCGTGCGCCGATGGTACCCCCGGCCTTATTCAGGTCTTGAGTGCGCTTCCTCAAAGCTTTCCAGGCCATGCCCTCTTAACGCAAGATGTCGGGGTTATCGAACCAGGACCCGTTAAACGGTTCCGCGTCCTTGGCCGCGCCCCCAAAGCAACACTTCGCGGGTGCAGCGACGTTATTGCTGCATCATCCGTCTGATACGGTCGGCAACAAGCTGTACATCATTCAGGGGGGCATACGTCCACGGCTCAAATGAACCATCAAAAATGCGAGTCATGCCATCGTCGCGCAACGTTTGATGAAAACGACGGAACTTATCAGACCCCCCTGGAAGAGGAAGGATATAGACTGGTTTCCCCGTTGCGCACGCTTCAGACGTCATATTGACGGAATCCTCGGTTACCAAAATCCCATCCGCCAACCCCATCATACCGTAATAGGGATTAGATCCCTGACCATCCCAAATCATGTGCGGCGTTCCGGCAAGCCCCTCACGCAGCACGTCCATACTTGCAGCATCCGTACGCCGCGAAGCCGTGATCATTAGACTTCCTTGGGCATTCTTCGTGAATCTTTTTAGTCCCTGGACCAAGGAGAGCATTACACTTGGTGTAAGTTGGTACACAGCATTACTTCCGCCTATGGCCACCAGAAAACGAGGCGAAGGAAGCCCAGAAAAATCTGCCGCAACTCTTTCTGCTTCGGAACGTATGCGAGAGGCGGTAACGCGGTGAAGGGAACCACGCGTCGTGATGATATGCTCCCCTATAAGTCCGTCATGACGCGGAACAGCCACAAGATCAAAACGCGAAGGGTCAATGACAGGATTCTGGATGTGTACGGTCCATACTTTCTGTCCCGCTTGCATGGCAGCGCGCCGTGCGTAAAGACATGCCATAGCCCCAACTCGCCCGGATGCAATAATAAGTTCGGGCCATGGTGGCGCGACGGAATCACCAGATGGGTCAAAAGCCCATCTTAACCCCTTGCGAAAGAAAGGAGAAAACTGTTTCCACGGAAATTTAAGCTTCACACGTTTTACCACTGGGTCATAACCCAAGGCCTCGGCTAAACCCAGGCACTGGTTTTCCATACCTGCAGCTCCAGCCGTGACAACCCAGCATACAGCTTGGCTCCGCTCTGACATCGGTTTATGATCCTTTCCGTGACGACTCATACCCCGCCACTTTACGAGAAATGCATGAAAAACGTCAAATTAGATGAAATCGACCTTTTAATTCTTCGCGAACTCCAGGCGAATGGCCGCGCCACGAATGTGGAGCTTGCAAAAAAAGCTGGAATCTCTGCCCCGCCCTGCCTGCGCCGTTTGCGTTCCCTTGAAAAGGCCGGCCTGATAAGAGGCTACCACGCCGACATCGCTCCGGACAAGCTTGGGTATGGCCTGACCGTGTTCATCCATGTTGGGCTTGCCAACCATTCCGAGACAGATTTAAACAACTTTGCCAAATTGGTCGACACCTGGCCACAGGTCCGCGCCAGTTACATGCTGACCGGTGAAACAGATTTCCTTCTCAAAGTCGTTGCCGAAGACTGGGAAGCTTTCCAGAAATTCCTAACCTCGCAACTAGCTGGATCACCAAACGTCATCCACGTCAAATCGTACCCGGCAATGCGCCGCACAAAATATGAGCCCGGTGTTCCAATCAAAGACAAGAACACCCAAACCACATCCTGATCCCTGCGAGCCTTATCCCATGAAGCCTTTTCTTGTTGGCCTTGTCGCGCTGTCCCGCCGTTATGCCCTCCTCGTCGCGCTTGGAGCCGCAATCGCCTGCGTTGCGCTATCTCACTATGTTATTGCGAATATCAGGATCAATACAGATATTGACGAGTTGATGGAAGCCGACCTTGACTGGCGCATACAGGAACGCCAGATGGCACAGGCCTTTCCTCAAAACAGTGACCGCCTTGTCATCGTTATCGACGGGGCCAACGCCGATACCGCCGAACACGCAGCCCAAACGCTTTATGAAGAGCTTCAAAAACAACCA
>CAYZXV010000097.1:0-5428 GCA_964482525.1 uncultured Rhodospirillaceae bacterium
CCATTTTCGAGACGCCCTCGCCATACATGATATCAAATTCGACAACGCGGAAGGGAGGGGCCATCTTGTTTTTGACAACTTTGACACGTGTTTGATTGCCAACAACGGTTTCGCGTTCCTTGATGGACCCGATGCGTCGAATATCAAGACGAACCGATGCATAGAACTTAAGCGCATTACCACCGGTAGTAGTTTCTGGGTTGCCAAACATCACGCCGATTTTTAGGCGGATCTGGTTGATAAAAATCACCATGCACTTTGAGCGCGAGATCGAACCTGTCAATTTGCGCAAGGCCTGACTCATTAGGCGTGCATGCAAGCCGACATGGCTGTCACCCATTTCGCCTTCAAGCTCAGCGCGAGGCACAAGTGCCGCGACGGAGTCGACAACGAGAACGTCTATCGCGCCAGAGCGCACGAGTGTGTCTGCGATTTCAAGGGCTTGCTCACCGGCATCGGGCTGCGAGATTAGAAGATCGTCAATATTGACGCCAAGTTTACGTGCATAGGAGGGGTCAAGAGCGTGCTCCGCGTCAACGAAGGCGCAGGTTCCGCCCTTTTTCTGGGCCTGAGCGATTGCGTGCAGGGCGAGCGTGGTCTTACCGGAGCTTTCGGGACCATAGATTTCGATAATACGACCCTTAGGCAGACCGCCGATACCCAAGGCGATATCGAGACCAAGAGAGCCTGTGGAAATCACTTCCATTTCGCCCACATTTTCCTGTGAGCCAAGTTTCATGATTGAGCCTTTGCCAAAGGCGCGCTCAATTTGGCTTAGGGCAGCGTCTAAAGCCTTTTGACGTTCTGGGTCGCGGGAAGGAGTGTCCTGTTCAACAACGCGAAGTTTGGAGCTCATGGCCTGATCCTTTGAAGATTGAGTGGTTGTGTGTTGCTTGTTTGTTCTCATCATAACCATCCTTTCGTGTGTTCGCAAGTTCTTTTTTTGTTCTCAACTTATAAAAGGCAACTATATGATATTATGCTTTTTTCGTAAACACACCGTATGGCGTAGGGCCTGCACGACCCTCCCATGTTGCCAGCGTATTGTCAAAGTGATGCAGAGGATAATCCGGTCCCAGAATCTTTTCCATGGGGAAGTAGAAGGGGGTGTTTTTATAGGTTGTCATGTCGTGCGATTCGTTAAACCGTTCGGGGATGGTTTTTGAAAGTCCTTCGATGATGCAATCATGCATTTCGACGACAACATCCATGCCTTTGAGGGCAGGGTATTTATCTGGGTCCAGCAATTCGCGTTCAGCGCCCTCGATGTCCATAAAGACTAGGGTTTCTTCGCCTGAATATTTGGCAAAATCGTCGCCCTTGAACTCGCCGCCTACGATCACGCGGTCTTCAACCCCATTAACTTCGGCCATCTTGCGGCAACGTTGGCGGGCGACATCGTCGATATCATAGGCATGGACCGTAACGCCAGGCATCCGCATGGCAAAGCCGATGCTGTAGTAACCATGGGAAGAGCCGATGTTTAAGATATGTTTGTATGGTTTTGCTATGATAGACTCGACGGTTTCATGCAATTCCCACTCGTAGGTGCCAAGGAGTTGAGGCAAAAAGATATGGTCCATGGCTTCGGGGATAATTTCCATTCCTCGGAAGGGGCCCGCAAAGACTTTGTTACCGATCCTACTCACAGCAAAGCGGCCCAGAAAAATGCTTTGATAGGCGGCAAGCATCCCCCAAATCCCAGGGATCTTCATGGTGTCTGGGTGATCGGAATCAAGGATATTTTGAACAAGCTTGACAAGCTGAGGGCATAATTCATGGGGGAAAGGCATGGGGATTCTTTCAAAAAAGGCAAGAAAAGCGCCGTGTTGATCATGCGGCGGCAACAGGCTATAGCATAAGCAGAATTATGGATAAAGGATTCGTAAACGGTTAAAAATGTAAGCCTGCATTTTTGGATGGAGGAATGGTTATTCTGTAATCCCCATTTTTAGACAGATCGTCGTTAAGCCTCAGGAAAATATAATCCTTACATTTACTGCGCTGCAACACCATGTTATAGCTGGACGCTTCCGTAACGTTTTAACTTTTAGGAAGCCGCCATGTCTCAACCCGAAACCAGTCTTATGAATCGTCTTGTCTCTTTGTGCAAGCGCCGCGGATTTATTTTTCCGGCGTCCGAGATTTATGGCGGTCTTAATGGTTTCTGGGATTTTGGTCCGTTGGGTTGTCAGCTTAAAAACAATTTGCGTGATCAGTGGTGGCACGACATGGTCGAATGCCCCCCGCTTGGTCCCGATGGAAAACCTCTTTCAATTGTAGGGCTCGACAGCACGATTATCCAACACCCCCGCACATGGCATGCATCTGGCCATGTGGGAGGTTTTGCCGATTTGATGGTCGATTGCCGCGAAACAAAACTAAGGTACCGCGCGGACCATGTGCTGTGCCTCGAAGTGTCTTATGAAAAAGCAGGGCAGATTAAGAACCTAGGCCTCCTTAGCGCGCTTGAAGGGGACGAGTTTGAAGCCACGATTGGCAAGAAAGCCAAGAAAATGGTTCAAAAGGCAGGTGGCGGCGAGCTCTTGCCAATTGATGCTGGTAAGGCTGTGCCCCTTACGAACCTTCCGAAGGAACAGCAGGCTTTAGTGATTGGCCCAGATGCTGATACCGCCGGAACACTGACCGAACCGCGCGCGTTCAATTTGATGTTCCATTCTTATGTTGGTGTGTTTCAGGATGAGGATTCCAAGGTTTATCTGCGTCCCGAAACGGCGCAGGGCATATTCCTTCAGTACAAGAACATCCTCGACACATCGCGGGTGAAGATCCCCTTTGGTGTGGCGCAGATTGGTAAGTCCTTCCGCAATGAGGTTACGCCGCGTAACTTTATCTTCCGTTCGCGCGAGTTCGAGCAAATGGAGATGGAGTTCTTCTGCCCGCCTGAAGACGGCATGATGTGGTATGAGTTCTGGGTTGCCGAGCGTATGCGTTGGTGGGAGAGCGTCGGTTGCCGTAAGGAGAACCTGTTCCGCCACATTATCCCAGAAAATGAGCTTGCTCACTATTCAAAGGGGACGTCTGATATTGAATATCGCTGGCCGTTCACGGCGCCGGGCTTTGGTGAGCTTGAAGGCGTTGCGTATCGCACCGATTATGATCTCAAGCAACACACCGAGTTCAGCAAACAAAAGCTGGATTACATCGATCAGGAAGGCGGACGCCGTTATGTGCCGCATGTGGTCGAACCGGCGAGCGGTCTGACGCGTGGCGTGCTCTTGCTGCTTGCGGAAGGATATCAGTATGATGAAAGCCGTCCGTCTCCGGAATGGCTCAAGCTTAAACCGAGCCTTGCGCCTGTCAAACTCGGCATCTTCCCGCTTGTGAACAAAGACGGCATGCCTGAGGTTGCCGAGAAGCTGTATATGGATCTTCGCGGCACTTACACCTGCCAGTACGATGCCAAACAATCGATCGGTAAGCGTTATGCCCGCATGGACGAGATTGGAACGCCGTTCTGTATCACGGTGGACGGCGAGTCATTGAATGACCACTGCGTCACAATCCGTAACCGCGATACGGCCCAGTCCGAGCGTGTCTCTATGGACAAGATCAAGGCGTATGTAGCCGAGAAGCTGTAGGAATAAATCGTTTAATATCAAATGGATGCGATATTATTTCGCATCCATTTGACTTGGCGCTCGTTTTTCCTGTAGAAAGCCGTTGTATTCCCAAAAGGAAGAAAGTTGTTCAGTACGCTCTGGCGGGGCCTCGGGGTTAGGAGGCTTTGAAAAGGAGGGTGCAAGGTCGGTCCTCGCGTTGCGAGCACTGGCCCGTTTGTCGTTTGGCTTTATGGAGTTTATGCAAGGCGCATGTTTGAGAGCCTAAGCACAAAACTAACCGGTGTGTTTGACCGGCTTAAGGGACGCGGCGCTTTAACCGAAAGCGACGTGGCTGACGCCATGCGCGAAGTGCGTATCGCACTGCTTGAAGCCGACGTGGCTTTGCCCGTTGTCAAAGATTTTATAGCCAAGGTCAAAGAACGCGCAGTAGGTCAGGAAGTCATTCGCTCTGTTACGCCGGGGCAGCAGGTCGTCAAAATTGTGCATGACAATTTGGTCGAGCTGCTCGGCACCGAGGCCGTGCCGTTGACAATAGGCGTAACGCCGCCAGCCGTTGTGATGATGCTTGGCTTGCAGGGTTCCGGTAAAACGACGACTTCCGCGAAACTTGCCAAGCGGCTCAAAGAAACGGACCGCAAGAAGGTTCTTCTGGCTTCGCTTGACGTGCGGCGTCCAGCGGCGCAGGAACAGCTTGCCGTACTTGCACAGCAAGTCGGTGTTGCAAGCCTGCCCATTGTTGCGGGTCAGCAGCCCGAGGCTATCACCAAGCGTGCGATGGAGACGGCGCGGCTTGAAGGCTATGACGTTCTTATCCTCGATACGGCGGGTCGCCTGTCGATTGATGAAGAACTGATGGCTGAGGCTGCTATGATCCGCGATCTGGCAAAGCCGCATGAGAGCTTGCTTGTCGTCGATGCGATGACGGGTCAGGACGCCGTCAACACGGCCAAGCATTTTGATGAGAAGATTGGTGTGAGCGGCATCGTATTGACCCGCATTGATGGCGATGCGCGCGGTGGCGCGGCGCTTTCCATGCGGGCGGTTACGGGCAAGCCGATCAAGTTTTTGGGCGTCGGCGAAAAGGTTGAGGCGCTTGAGATTTATCATCCTGACCGCCTTGCGGGGCGCATTTTGGATATGGGCGATGTTGTATCGTTCGTTGAGAAAGCCGCCGCGACGATGGACCAAGGCGTGGCCGAAGACATGGCCCGCAAATTTATCAAGGGTGAAAGCTTCGATTTTAATGATATGGCCAAGCAGATGCAGCAGGTCCGCAAGATGGGCGGCATTGGTGGCTTTATGAACATGTTGCCCGGCATGGGCAAGATGAAGGCGCAGCTTGAAAATGCCAATGTGGATGAACGTGCAATCCGCAGGCAAGAGGCAATCATTTCTTCGATGACGAAGGAAGAGCGAAAGAATGCCGACCTACTGGCGGCGTCGCGTAAACGACGGATTGCGGCGGGGGCAGGGGTTGATGTTTCGGACGTCAATCGCCTGATTAAACAGTATTTAGAAATGCAAAAGATGATGAAACAGCTTCAACGTCTTGGCAAGACCGGCTTTATGCGTTCCATGGCCGGTATGATGGGTGGAAGAAGGTAACGCGTTTTTACAACACACGAAAGACTAAGGAGAAACACAAAATGATCAGCATGCGTTTAGCGCGCCACGGCGCAAAAAAGCGTCCCTATTATCACATCGTCGTTGCAGACGCGCGCAGCCCGCGCGACGGCAAATACCTTGAGCAGGTCGGGACGTACAACCCGATGTTGCCCCGCGAAGGCGAAGGCCGCGTGAAGTTTGTCGAAGAGCGCGTCAAGCATTGGCTCGGCGTTGGAGCT
>CAYZXV010000098.1:0-5365 GCA_964482525.1 uncultured Rhodospirillaceae bacterium
CCCAACAACCCCGCCGAGCCGATGAGGCTCATGAAAACATCGCCGTCCCCCATGATCAGAGCTGCAAGGCCAAAGACTCCAAGCAGAAGATTGAGGCCATCGGGGATAATGCCAAAGGACAGGTCGATAAGCGCAATCGCCGGAAGAAGACCGAGCGCGAGACACACCGGGATCATCAGGTTTGACCATCCGGCCAGCGCGACCGCTGCCGCGCCAAGCACGAGGCCAGTGATTTCGACAACAGGCTGGGGCCACAGGCCCGTTTTCTTGCCGCACGGGCAGGGCAGGGTTAGCGGGTTGCGCCGAAGCAGCCATCCGAAGAGAGGGAAATATTCGTGCAGCATCAGGGGGCGCAGGCAGAAAAAGCAATGGGGGCGACGGCTTTCTGCCGGAAGGCGATCGGCGGAGCGATAGCCGAAATGTCCCGCGAGCGAGGCGCTTAACAGCCCCAGAAGGCCGCCAAGGCCAATATCAAGGAGCAAACTGACAATAACATTTTCTTCGTTCATCATAACCCTGACACAAAAACGGCCCAAAAGACAATGAAGGGGATGATTGACCCCGGCGTAGTCAAACGGATATAACCTTTTTCACAGGTTTTTGCCACCCCGCCCGATTCCGGGCGTATTCGACCATACATGACAGGAGAGGGAAATGAAAAAAGCATATCGTTCGATAGGGCTAGCCGTTTTAGCCTTAGGGCTCGCGGTGTCGTCACCCGTCATGGCCGGAAACACGCCACGACCCGAAAATGTCGTGAAAGCGATCAAGGCAAACAAGGAGTTGTCCAAATTTGCCGAAATGATGGATCAAGCCGGGGTTAGCGAAGATTTTTCGTCTAAGGACGCGCGCGTCACGGTTTTTGCCCCGACAAACGCGGCGTTAGGCAAACTGCCAGCCGATATTGCCAAGAAGATCAAGGCTGATAAGAAGGATATGAAAACCTTTGTGAATTATCATGCCATTTCCGGCAGCGTCGTGTTTGCCGGGAATATCAGGAATCGTCGTGCATCGCCCAGCACCGCAAGTGGGGAAATGCTTGGCTTTGACGGCACGGGCAAGGAACTTTTGGTTGGCGAGGGCGCAAAGATTGTCACGCCCGACCTTGGCACCATGAATGGCGTTGTGCATGTGGTTGATGCGGCGCTCATCCCCCCATCGTTCTTACCCAAAAAGGAAGAAGAAGCGCGTGCTCTTCCCGAACCAGCCATGAGCAAAACACCGGAAGTCAAAGCGCCTGGCGAGGCCCCAAAATCAACGCCAGCCGCCGCACCATCTGGGGCGAAAGCGCCAGCGGCTGCTCCTGCGCCAGCGGCTGCCCCTGCGGCCCCGACTCCGGAGAAGAAGAAAGGCTTGTTTGACAAGCTGCTCGGTCGCTAGAGCAAAAACTGGTTAGATGGAATCACCCCCCCCTTGCGGGAGGGTCGAAATTTTGACTGACCGCAGGGAAGACAAAATTTCGGGGAGGGGTCAAAAACCGATGAAGAATAAACCCCTCCCCGAAAAAATCTTCGCCCTCACGGGCTCGATTTCTTCGACCCTCCCGCAAGGGGAGGGTGTTTATTCCTGTTCCAGCAAAACGGAACATCCTCTAAGGAGCCTTGCGCCCGTGATTGTTACGCGATTTGCGCCGAGTCCTACGGGTCGACTTCATGTCGGTCATGCGGCCTCGGCGCTTTTTGCTTATCACAAGGCAAAGGAGGCGGGCGGCCAATTCCTGTTGCGGATCGAAGATATTGATCCCGGAAGGTGTAGACCTGCTTTTATCGAAGGCATTTATGAGGATCTCACATGGTTGGGGCTCGACTGGCTGAGGCCTGTCCGCCTTCAATCCGAGCATATGCGTGATTACGCGGCGGCTTTAGAGAAGCTAAAGGCGCGAGGGCTCGTTTATCCCTGTTTTTGTACCCGCAAGGAGGTCGAGGCCGAGTCGCTTGCCGCCGGGCATGCGCCGCATGAAGGCGATGGCACGGTTCTTTATGCCGGAACGTGTCGCACCCTTTCGCCCGAACAGCAGCAGGCGATGGCCAAAAACCGCCAACCTGTTTGGCGCCTTAATATGCAAAAGGCCCTTGCCGAGGTTGATGGGCCCCTTGTGTGGCATGATGGCGAGGCTGGCGCCGTGACAGCAAGACCAGAATTGTTTGGCGATGTCGTATTGGCGCGGCGCGATGTGCCGACCAGTTATCATCTAAGCGTTACGGTGGATGATGCGCTTCAGGGGGTGACCTTGGTCACCCGTGGGGTCGATCTTTTTGCGGCGACAGACGTTCATCGACTTTTACAGGCCCTTTTGGGGCTACCCACACCGGCCTATCACCATCACCCCCTGATCATGGACGAAACAGGGCGGCGGCTGGCCAAACGGGACCAATCCTTAACGATTCAGGCTCTTCGCGAACGTGGCATGGACCCCGATGCGTGTTTTCAATTGGCCAGTGCACCAAGCCTATAAAACAAGGGCCAACAGAGACAAAGTCCCCTTTTTATACCCCATACCCCGCCCCTAACCCCTCCCCAAGGGGAGGGGGACATATGCGTTATTGTGGCTAGAGTGTTTGTAAAATTTCAACAATAAAGAAATTCACTTTCCGTTCACACGGTGGAATCCCCCTCCCCTTGGGGAGGGGTTAGGGGCGGGGTGTATAAAATCGCGGGGATGACACAGTTCTTTTGATTTCGTAAGAATCCAAGAATCTTATTGGGGACACGCCCTAGCCATGTCCTAGATTCTCTGCTATCTCAAAAGGTTCAGGCTTTCTGAACCGAATCTTTTGACCGAAAAAGTGGGATGAACGACCATGAAGATCACCCTTGAACGCGCGGCCTTGCTTAAAGGCCTTGCCCACGTCCAAAGCGTTGTGGAGCGTCGCAACACCATTCCCATTTTGGCCAATGTCCTGATCCGCGCAGAGGGAGACTCCGTTTCCTTCGTTGCGACCGATATGGAGATTGAGGTGAACGAAGTCATTGCCGCCGAGGTTCTTAAGCCCGGCGCGCTGACTGTTCCTGCCCACACGATGTATGAAATTGTGCGTAAGCTTCCCGAAGGGGCGCAGGTCGAATTGTCGGTCTCTTCGTCTGGACAAGCCGTGGTGGCTTCGGGCCGCTCACAGTTCAAGCTTGGCTGTCTTCCGGTTGAGGATTTCCCCAAAATGCCGGAAGGGGATTACAAGCATAAGTTCGAGCTTGATGCCGCCGCGCTTAAAGTCCTTATCGATCGGACGCGCTTCGCCATGTCGACGGAGGAAACGCGGTATTACCTGAACGGTATTTATTTGCACACCACCAAGGCCGATAAGGTCGACGTGCTGCGCGCCGTTGCGACGGATGGCCATCGTCTGGCCCGTGTGGAGATGGCCGCGCCGCAGGGGGGAAAGAATGTTTCCGGCATCATCGTTCCGCGCAAGACGGTTGGTGAAATCCGCAAGATCCTTGAGGAAACAACGGGCGCGGTCGAAATATCCCTGTCGGAGTCCAAGGTGCGTTTTGCCTTTGATGCGATTGTCGTCACGTCAAAGCTGATCGATGGGACGTTCCCGGATTATGAACGAGTCATCCCGGCCAATAATACCAAGATCATGGACGCGAATGTTCGTGCGTTAGGTGCGGCCGTGGATCGTGTGGCGACCATTTCGTCGGAGAAATCAAAAGGCGTTCGCCTGTCGCTGACTGAGGGGCAGATGGTCCTTTCCGCCAATGCGCCAGAGGCCGGAAGCGCGAGTGAAGAGCTTGAAGTTTCCTATGAAGGCGCACCGCTTGAGATTGGGTTTAACGCCCGCTATCTCCTCGACATCCTGCAACAGGTTGAAGGCGAGGGCGTCCGGTTCCTGATGGCGGATGCGGCCGCCCCCGTGATTGTTCAGGACACAGCGGATGAAAGCGCGCTGTTCGTTTTGATGCCGATGCGGGTCTAGGGCAAAAACCGGTTAGATCGAACCACCCTCCCCTTGCGGGAGGGGGTCTGCCTGTGACGGTTGAGGGACTGTTACGATGCTCAGCCGTCATTCCGGACGAGCCCTGACGGCGCGAAGCGACGGCAGGGCGGAGATCCGGAATCCCATTTTCTTATTGCGATAGTGAAGAAAAAATGGGATTCCGGATTCAATTTTCTTTCGCCGCCAATAGATGGCGACGAATAGAAAATTGCTCCGGAATGACGATACTTGTTGATCAGAGGTCCTATGCGATTGTCCAACCCGCAAGGGGAGGGTGGTTTGTTCTGTTCTAACTAAACGTTAACTGACCTGATTTTGGTTTTATGGCCCTTTATCTTTCGAACCTGACCTTAACAAACTTCCGTAACCATTTGGACTTGCGGCTGTGTTTGGATGCGCGGCCCGTGATCCTTGTGGGGCCGAACGGGGCGGGGAAAACCAATATCCTCGAAGCGATCAGTCTGCTTGTGCCCGGACGTGGGTTATGTCGGGCTTCCCCACAGGAATGGCAAAGCCATGCGGCCAGCGTGCCGTGGGGGCTCTTGGCCTGTCTTGAGGGGACAGAGGGCGTGGTGCGGATCGGCACGGGCCGGGACCCGGAGCAACCGGAGAGCGAGCGGCGGATCGTGCAAATTGATGGCCGGACGGTCAAAAGCCAACAGATTTTGGCCGAACATGTCGCCATGGCTTGGATGACGCCAGAGATGGATCGTGTCCTTGCCGATGGACCCTCCGCGCGGCGCAAGTTGATTGATCGTATGGCCTATAGTTTCGATCCCGCGCATGCCGGGCGTGTTCATCGCTATGAGAAGGCGCTTCGCGAGCGGCTCAGGCTCTTGCGCGAGGGGATCGCCGATGCGGCGTGGCTTGCCGCGCTTGAGGACGAGATGGCCCGCACGGGGGTTGCCATCGCGGCGGCACGCCTCCAACTCGTGCGGTATTTGCAAACCGGCATTGCCGAAACGCAAAGCTTGTTTCCGCAAGCCGACCTTGCTTTGCAGGGCGTGGCCGAGGAAGCTTTGCAAAGCCAGCCAGCCTTGCTTGTTGAGGATCATCTGCGCGCGGCCTTGTCGCGGACGCGCGGTGAGGATGCGCAAAACGGCACCTGTGCCATTGGCGTTCATCGCAGCGATCTGGCTGTGTTTCATCGTAAGCACGGGTGCGCGGCTGAGTTATGTTCCACGGGCGAACAAAAAGCGCTTTTGGTTGCGCTTATGCTTGCTTACCTTCGCACCCTGATGCAGGCGCGCGGGATGAAGCCGCTTTTCCTTTTGGATGACATCACCGCGCATCTGGATGCCGCGCGGCGTGAGGCGTTGTTCGAGGAAATTCGCATTTTGGGTGTACAGGCATGGCTCACCGGCACCGATGAAACGCCGTTTGCGGCGCTCCTTCCCCATGCGCAGCTGTTTGAGGTCTGCGAGGGG
>CAYZXV010000099.1:0-5364 GCA_964482525.1 uncultured Rhodospirillaceae bacterium
TGCGCAAGATCCCAGGCGCGGGCAAGCGGCCCGAAGACAGGCGCGGCGTCGATAGCAAAGTGATTGCGTGCAATCTCAGCGATATCGCGGATGCTGGTTTTTCGTCCGGTAGCGATGTTGAACGAAGAGCCCCATTTGTCTTTGGGTAGGTTGAGGGCCGCCTGGCAAAACGCAGCCGTGACATCGTCGATATGGACAAAATCGCGCGTTGTGTCAGGGGCAGCAAATGGCGGCAATTCGCCCTGCAAACCCTTAAGGCACAAGGCGGGGATCAGGCGTGAACTATCTTCAAAGGGACCATAGACGGAGTAGAGGCGCAAATTGGCGGCGCGAAGCCCCTTATGCTTGCCGTAATAGTGGATCAGGTCGGCAGCGGCGGATTTTGATACCGCGTAGTCTGAATTGGGCTCGCGCGGCGCGGCTTCGGCTGGCGCGGCGCAATTCGTGCCGTATTCCGATGAGCTTCCCGCATGCACAAAGGCAGCAACCTTCCGTTCGATAAGCGCGTCGAGAAGAGAGGGAAGCGCGCCAAAATTGGTCTGAAATATCCGTGCCGCATCTGTTTGGAACGAATACGCTCCATAGGCCGCGCAATGAAAAACGGTGCGTGGTTGCACGCGGTCAAGCGTACTGCGCACCGAGGCAGATCGCAACAAGTCCATATAGCACAGGTTGTAGGCCGGAATGCCGTTGAGTCGCCAAGAGTTCGTGCCAAAAAAGGTACCGAACACGTCGGGGCGCACGCGCAGGATGCGATGAAGCAGATTGGCGCCGACAAAACCGCTGGCGCCGATCACAAGGATCGGGCCTTCAAGATTCCGGATCAGTGAGTCCAAGGACGGTTGAGGGTTCATACGCAAAGATCCTGATAAACGCGCCGGATCGAGTCTGCATCAAGACCGGACTCGTGGCGGTGAAAGGCTTGGGAGCCATAGCGGCCTGAAGGATAGCCCTGTGCTGTTAGGGTTGCCAAGCGCTTTGGCGCGGCCCCCATCTCAGCCAGTAAGGTTGTCAGCATCATGCCGACACCACCTTGCCGGACATGCTCTTCAACAATCATCAGGGGCACACCGCTTATGATCCGGTCCAATAAAGCACTGGGGATGCCCTCCATCGAAAGCGGGAGCGAACTGACCCCCCACATATGCGGGTGTGGCGCACCCCCACCAGCCAAAGCCGAGACGACCGCCCCGGCAATGGGGCCGCAGGCAACGACCACGGGCCCCTCACCTTTGGAAATTTCACGCCAAGGCGCGAAAGACACTTTTTTCTGGTTCTTTGGCCATTCATCGCGCCCAAGGCGCAGATAGGCGGGAGCCTCAAGTGCCGACATGGCGCTAATAACTGGCGAAAGATCTTCATCAAGGCACGGCACAAATGCATGAAAATTCTGTAACGTGAGCAGCGCCCCATAATCTTCAATCGCGTGATGGGTGGGGCCCATTGCGCCATAGGCGTAGCCGCCGCCATTGCCCACGATGTTGACGGGCTTGTGGTTCAGGCACAAATCATTGCGGATTTGCTCAAAGGGTCGGGCATAGCAAAAGGGCGCAATGCTATAGATCCAAACCTCGTGCCCTTCGTGCGCGAGGCCCGCTGCAACGCCAACCATATTTTGTTCGGCTATCCCGCAATTTATGAACCGATCTCCTAACGTGTCGCGCAGCGGCTCAAGCGCGGCGAACCCTAGATCCCCGGTTAGGAAAAAGTAGTCTTTTTGGGCAGCGTGGGCGATCATGGCCTGAACAAAGGCATCGCGCATGGCTCATTCCTCTCCCAAGGCATCGAGGGCGATGCGCAAATCTTCGTCCGTCAGGGGTAGGTAGTGCGACTCCATCTTTCCTTCATACCGTTTGATCCCGTGGCCTTTTTGCGTTTGAAGCAGAAGGACGGTGGGCTTGCCTGTGCGCGATGGCGTTTTAAGCGCCCGTTCAATAGCTTCCGGGTTGTGGCCATCAATGGGTTCGTGGACATCCAGATGAAAGGCTTGTAACCGTGGCGCGAGGTCCGCCATGGAGGCAACCTCATGTGTGCTGCCAAAGCCCTGAAGGCCGTTTTGGTCGACAAGGATCGTCAGGTTATCGAGGTTCTGGTGTGCGGCAAAGATTGCGGCTTCCCATGTCGAACCCTCCTGCCATTCGCCGTCGGAGGTCAGGCAGAAAACGCGGCCACCTTGTCCCGCTTTTTTAAGCGCCAAGGCGCAGCCCGCCGCAAGGGAAAGGCCATGGCCAAGGCTGCCCGTTGCAAACAAACTGCCTTCAAGGCCTTTGGCGGGAGGGTGTCCGGCCAAAAGGGTATTGTCGGCGTGAAAGCTGTCCAAATCGTTTTCGCTGAGCTGCCCGGTCGACCACAGAGCAATGTAAAGGGCCCCTGCGGAATGTCCTTTGGACAGAATAAAACGATCCTTGGGGGTCAGAATGCAATGATGAAGAACCAGCAGGGCATCGAGCGCCGAAAGATTCCCGCCCACATGGCCGATCCTGGCGCGGTGATGCATGGCCAAAAGCTGGCGCGTAGCGGCACGGCGGCAAGAAGGGGAAAGGGCGGCTGGCATCGGGGTCCCGTTGCGGTTTTCTTGGTTATAAAAGAACCGCTTCGCCCCGGCAAGCAGAACCAATAGACCCTAAACCACGATCGAACTGCCGGAGCCTTGCGGCAACGGGGCGCCCGCCGCGCCAGGGACCGATCCCTTGCGCGTACCCGTAGGGGCATCGGCGGAAGGGGGGCGGATATGCGGTTCTTTGCGGTCAATCGATTCGCCACGCAGCAAAGCCATAACCTCTTCGCCAGAAAGGGTTTCGTATTCAAGGAGCGCATCCGCGATGGTTTTAAGCTCGTCTCGGCGTGCAAGAAGGATTTCGCGCGCCTTGCTTTCGCCCTCGTCGATCAGCCGGCGGATTTCATCGTCAATCAGCTTGGCCGTTTCTTCCGAGATGTTTTGCGTTTGCGCAACCGAATGGCCCAAGAACACTTCCTGCTCGTTGGCTTGATAGCGCACGCGGCCCAGTTTGTCGGACATGCCGAACTCAGTGATCATCCGCCGCGCCATATAGGTCGCTTGTTGAATATCGCTGCTTGCGCCCGTTGTAATATTGTCTTTGCCAAACACGATTTCCTCGGCCACACGTCCACCGAACAGCATGGCCAAACGGCTTTCAAGTTCTTGTTTCGTTTGGCTTAGTTTGTCACGCTCTGGCAGGTTCATGGTGACGCCCAACGCGCGGCCGCGCGGGATGATCGTGACCTTATGCAGGGGATCGCTTCCCGGCACGTTGAGGCCAACAAGCGCATGGCCTGCTTCGTGATAGGCGGTGAGTTCGCGTTCCTTATCCGTCATGACCATGGAACGGCGCTCGGCCCCCATCATGACCTTATCTTTAGCCGACTCAAAATCGACCATATCCACGCTAGTCTTGTTTTTGCGTGCGGCCATAAGCGCCGCTTCGTTCACAAGGTTCGCAAGGTCCGCACCGGAAAAGCCGGGGGTGCCGCGTGCGATGACTTTTGCATCGACGCCAGAGGCCAGCGCCACTTTGCGCATATGCACTTTCAGAATGCGTTCGCGCCCTAAAATATCGGGGTTGGGCACAACAACCTGACGGTCGAAACGACCCGGACGCAACAGGGCGGGGTCAAGCACATCGGGGCGGTTTGTGGCCGCGATCAGGATGACGCCTTCATTGGCTTCGAATCCATCCATTTCAACCAGCAATTGGTTGAGGGTTTGTTCGCGCTCGTCATTGCCGCCGCCTAGACCTGCGCCGCGATGGCGACCCACCGCGTCGATTTCGTCGATAAAGATGATGCAAGGCGCATTTTTCTTGCCCTGTTCGAACATATCGCGCACGCGGCTTGCGCCCACGCCGACAAACATTTCGACAAAATCGGAGCCTGAGATCGTGAAGAAAGGCACGTTGGCTTCGCCTGCTACGGCGCGCGCGATTAGGGTTTTACCTGTGCCCGGAGGCCCGACGAGCAGAACGCCTTTGGGGATTTTGCCGCCAAGCTTCATGAACTTTTGCGGGTCGCGCAGGAAGTCGACGACTTCCTCTAACTCTTGCTTCGCTTCCTCGACACCCGCGACATCTTCGAATGTCACGCGCCCCGTTTTTTCGGTCAGCAGGCGCGCCTTGCTGCGGCCAAAGCCCATGGCCTTGCCGTTTGCGCCGTTCATTTGGCGCATAAAGAAAATATAAACCGCGATCATAAGCAGCATCGGCCATGAGGAAATGAGGACACCCCAAAAGGTCGGCTCGCTCCCCATGTCGGGTTGAGCGGAGATCTTGACGCCCTTGGCGACAAGGCGATCGACGATGTCCGTGCTGTCCGGCAGATAGGTTACAAAACCTGCCCCGCCATCCATCATGTGGCCATAAACGGCATTACCTTTGATCGTGACATCCGCTACCTTGCCTTCTTCCACACGGGCCAGAAGCTCGCTAAAGGAAATGGTGGGTTGCGCCGACATGGTGCCCGAGCCGTCGAACATTTGCACCAGCATGACAAGCATCACGCCGATAATCAGGATAAGGGCAATGTTTTTTCCGGAACCGTTCAACGCCTGCACTCCTCTTTGGTTGGCCCTGTAAGATATAAGAACCCCGGCTGCTTTTTACAAGGAAAGCTAATCAGTGCGCCCCCAATAAGGCGTTATAAGGGCAGCGATGGCAACGCTTTGATCTTCTTGAGTAAAAGAGGGCATGGCCACAAGGCGCCCCTCTTTCCACAGCGCGGGAAGGGTTTGTCGAATACGCCCCTGTGGGATTTTCTTGCGCAATTCGGGGGCTAGGGCATCGATTTGAGCGTGGGTGCAATCCCCAAGGGCAGCAACGATCCATCCCTTCCCGGCATCTGAGGCAAGACTGACGCGCCAGCGGCCATCCCACACAACAGGCTGTTCTGGGGCAAGCGGGAGTTGTTCGGCAATGGCGGCAACTTCGCGTCCCAAAAGGATCGGGTTTGTGCCGTGGCGTGAAATCGCGCATCCATAAAGGGTGCATCCAAAATCGTTTTGATTTTCTATCTCCCGCAAAAGGCCAAGAAGCGCGGCGCGCTCTGGCGGATGCTCGGCCAAGCGGTTTATGGCGCGTAAACAGGCCTGAAGAACGCGCAATTTGATGGCTTGGGGGGCTTGGGCCACACAAGCCCAATCCAAGGCAATTGCCCCCCCAGCAAGACTTCGCGCGGATTTTATAAGATAGTCTTTTGTAAAGTGATCTAGGGCCTCTTTTGCTTCTCTGGCGCGAACAGCCAGATCGGTTAGGTTTTCAACAGTCATCCCTTCTTGTGCAAGAAGCTCGGTGACGCGGCGGAGGCGGCCTCGCGTATAGGAGTCTTTTTCATTGCTTGGGTCCATGACGGTTG
>CAYZXV010000100.1:0-5314 GCA_964482525.1 uncultured Rhodospirillaceae bacterium
GCAGGATCGTGTGGTTTTCTTAGTATCAAGAGCAGTTTTTTAAAGCTGCACCGATAGTATGTATCTTTGTGCTGGCGTCTTGTGTGGCCAGGAGGAAAAGGATACCCAGCGTAAAGTGAGTCAAACATCGGGAATTTTCTTATTTCCATAGGCACGGGCATAGCGGTCTTTCCATAATAATGAGGATTGGCAATACATTGCGATTCAAGTTTTATCATCACCAAGAAAAAGGACAATCATTATTCATGGTTAACGTTAGTTCCCTGGCTTTTTTGAGCCTGTGGATAACTTTCATGTTATGTGGATGGGTGCGAGGAATCCCTTGCATGAAGGCACAGTGGGTGCGAAAAAGGGACGGTTTTCAAAGGGGCGCATCGGCGCCCCTCCCAAAGAATAGGGTCAAACAGCATGCTTTCAAATGTTTTGGGTCTTTTATCTGCCGATATGGGGATTGATCTAGGCACCGCCAACACGCTTGTTTATGTGAAGGGGCGGGGGATCGTGCTCAACGAGCCATCGGTGGTCGCGATTGCGAATACGCGCGGTAAACGGCAAGTGCTTGCGGTTGGTGACGAAGCCAAACTGATGCTTGGCCGTACCCCCGGCAATATCCAAGCTATTCGTCCCTTGCGTGATGGCGTGATTGCAGATTTCGAAGTCGCGGAAGAGATGATCAAGCATTTCATTCGCAAGGTTCACAATCGTCGCAGCTTTGCAAATCCACAGATTATCATTTGCGTGCCGTCGGGATCGACGGCGGTAGAACGTCGCGCCATTCAAGAGTCAGCGGAATCCGCAGGCGCGCGCCGTGTGTTTTTGATCGAAGAGCCGATGGCCGCCGCGATTGGTGCTGGCCTTCCTGTGACAGAGCCGACCGGATCGATGGTTGTCGATATTGGCGGTGGCACGACGGAAGTCGCGGTGCTTTCGCTCGGCGGTATTGTTTATTCGCGTTCCGTGCGCGTCGGTGGCGACAAGCTTGATGAAGCGATCATCAACTATATCCGCCGTTATCACAATCTTCTGATCGGCGAGAGTACCGCCGAGCGCATCAAGAAAGAAATCGGTTCTGCTGCGCCTCCCGAAGATGGCGAAGGTCGCGTGTCCGAGATCAAGGGCCGTGATCTGATGTACGGCGTGCCCAAGGAAATTGTGATTACCGAACGCCAGATTGCCGAGTCGCTTTCCGAGCCTGTCAGCGCGATTTTGGAGGCCGTCAAGGTTGCCCTTGAAAACACCGCGCCGGAACTCGCCGCCGATATCGTGGACAAGGGGATTGTGCTCACGGGCGGCGGGGCGCTTTTGCGCAACCTCGACCTCGTTCTGCGCCATGCGACGGGCTTGCCGGTCTCGGTTGCGGAAGATCCGCTGTCCTGCGTTGCGCTTGGCACAGGCCGGGCGCTTGAGGAAATGCACACGCTCAAAAACCTGCTTGTTGGCGGGTATTGATCTTCATCGATGACCGTGGCTGTCTGTCCAATATGCAAAAAGCCGTCCGTGCCAGAGCATAAGCCTTTTTGCTGTGTGCGTTGTGCGCAAATAGACCTTCATCGATGGCTAAGTGGGGCTTATGCGGTGCCGACCGACGAAGGGCCAGAGGACGCGCCAGAGGAAGATTAAAAAAACCCTAAAAACAGGGTTGGCGGCGCGGTCAATTTGGATTATTGTGCCGGAGCAGCACGCTTTAACGTTTTTTCTGTGATTCCGGGACCAATGCCGACTCATACGCATCGCGCAGGATGGGTATATACGACCGCCTTGTCATGGCGCGGGATCGCCCATCGCTTTTCCTTTGCCCTGTTCTTATTTCTGTCGCTTGGCCTTCTGGCGCTTGGGCATGCGAATCCTCGCGCTACGAACGAGGCGCGCGCGCGCCTTGTCGATCAAGTAGCTCCTGTGCTTCAGGCCTTTTCAAGACCCCTGTCCATGGTTGAATCCATGTCGACCCGGATTCAGTCCTATCGAAGCCTTTTGGCCGAGAATGCAAGCCTGCGGGTTGAGAATGCCTTGCTCGTGCGGTGGCAAAATACAGCGTTGGCCCTTGAAAATGAAAACAAAGAGTTACGCCGCCTTCTTCAATACAAGCCTGAACCGGCTTTGTCCTTTATCTCGGCGCGCGTGATTGCCGATACGGGCAGCGCCTATGTCCGTTCCTTGATCGTAACGGCTGGGCGGCTTGAGGGCGTTCGCGAAGGGATGGCGGCCATGACGGGCGAAGGCCTTGTGGGCCGCGTGGTCGAGGTGGGAGATTGGACTTCTCGCATCCTGCTCATTACGGATCTCAGCTCGCGCATTCCTGTAACGGTCATGGGGTCTGGCGATCCAGCTGTGCTTGCGGGGGATAATTCGCCGCAGCCCAAGCTCCTCTATTTGCCGCAGGATACGACGGTACGTCCGGGCGCGCGGGTTATGACCTCTGGCCATGGCGGTATCTTCCCGCCGCATTTGCCCGTGGGCGTCGTTGCGGCGATCGAAGGTGGCGAGGTCAAGGTTGCGCCGATCGCGCCGCTGGGCCGGATCAACCAAATCCGCCTGGTTGACTTTGACCTGAAGGGTGGTGCGCTTAATCCGATCGCAGCCAAGATTGCGGCTGAAAAGTCGGCGCCCTGATGCCCGCTTTTTCGGAAAGCAAGGTTGTACGCGCCTTCCTGTTTTCTCTTCCGTTCGTGACGGCCCTTTGTTTCCTTGCCCTTGAAGTTTTTGTTTGGCCTATACCCTTTTGGGGGCAGATTGCACCGTCCCTTGGTCTTTCGGCCATATTTTATTGGTCGATCTATCGCCCCGATCTGATGCGTCCCTTTGCCGTGTTTCTTTTGGGCTTGCTCAGTGATGGCATTCACGGCTTTCCACTTGGCCTTTCACCGTTGGCGTTTTTGATTGTGCATCAACTGGCCTATAGCCAGCGCCGCTTTTTTGTCGGGCAAGTGTTCTTTATGCTTTGGTTTGGTCTTGCGGTTGCGGCGCTCATCGCCGGGTTCGTGTTTTGGTTGTTTATGTCCTTTGCTCATTTTGAGTTTGAGCCGATCATTCCTGTCACGATGCAGGTTGCGCTCACCATCGTTGCGTTCCCGCTTCCGGCTTGGCTGTTGATCCGGCTTCAACGCGCGCTGCTTTCGCAGGTGTAACGCCATGAGCCGCGAAACTGACAAAGCTCGCCTTTTTACCCGTCGTGCCATTCTTGTGGGCGGGGTTCAGGCGGGTCTTCTGGCCGTGCTTTCCGGGCGTTTGTATTATCTTCAGGTTCTTCAAAAAGACCGCTTTAGCACCCTTGCGGAAGATAACCGGATCAGTGTTCGGTTGTTGCCGCCTTCGCGGGGGCAGATTTTGGATCATGCCGGTGTTGTGCTGGCCCAAAACCAGCAGAATTATCGCGCGGTGGCCCTTCCCGAACGCGTGGAGCAACTTCAGGCGCTTTTGGATAAGCTCTCGACGATCTTACCCCTTGGCGAGCCTGAACGGCGACGTATTGAGAAAGATTTTAAAAATCGAAGCGGGATGAACACCATCTTGCTTTACGATAATTTGACTTGGGATCAAGTGTCTGCGCTTTCGCTTAATATGCCTGATCTTTTGGGCGTGGATATAGAAGTTGGGAAGGTCCGAACCTACCTCTATCCCCAGATGATGACGCATGTTCTGGGGTATGTTGGCATTGTCTCTCAAAAAGATAAGGAAGCAGGCCGGGTGAGTTATTCGATCCCTGGCTTTCAAATTGGCAAGGCAGGCATCGAACGTCAGTACGATGATCGTCTGCGCGGTCAGCCCGGCACGCTTCAACTTGAAGTGAATGCGCGTGGGCGCGTCGTGCGTGAACTTGCGCGGCAGGAACCGACCGTGGGACATGATCTTCGCTTGACCATTGATGTGGGGGTTCAAAAAATACTTCAAAAGCGGCTTGAGGCCGAAAAAAGCGGCGCTGGGGTTGTGATGGATATTCATACGGGTGCGATTCATGCGTTGGTGTCGCATCCGTCGTTCGATCCCAATTTGTTCAGCTATGGCATTTCACAAAAGGATTGGGATCAACTTAACAACAATCCCTACGTGCCTCTTTTAAATAAAGCGGTTGATGGGCTTTATGCGCCGGGATCGACCTTTAAAATTGTAACGGCGCTTGCGGGGTTGGAAGAGGGGATCATCGATCCCGAAGAGCCTGTGTTTTGTCCCGGCCATTATGAACTTGGTGATCATCGGTTTCATTGCTGGAAGCGCGGTGGGCACGGCAATGTAAACTTTATTCAGGCTATGGCGGGGTCGTGCGACACCTATTTTTATGAAATGGGTAAGCGCATCGGGATCGACAAGCTTCAGGACATGGCGCGGCGTCTTGGCTTTGGCGAAAAAACCAACATTGATTTTCCGCATGAACGAACAGGCCTTGCGCCGGGTCGGGCGTGGAAAAAGGCGAACAAGAATGCGCCGTGGCAACAGGGTGAAACGCTGATCACCGCGATCGGGCAGGGCTATCTTCTCGCGACGCCGCTTCAACTTGCCGTGATGATGGCGCGGATTGCAAATGGTGGCTTTGCCGTGCGGCCTCACTTGCTTGATCGTGACGAAGAAACGCCGGTTGCGGTTTCGCGCGGGGACTCCCTGCGGTTTAAAAAGAAGAATATCGATCTCGTGTTAAAAGCTCTTTCTGCCGTCGTTAATGTACCCGGAGGGACGGCCTATGGCTCGCGCATCATGGATGTTGGGGCCGAGATGGCCGGAAAGACTGGCACAGCGCAGGTGCGGCGGATCAGCAAGGCTGAACGTGCGGAAGGGGTGATCTCGAACGACGCTTTGCCATGGAAAGAGCGTGACCACGCGTTGTTTGTCGGTTATGCGCCTGCTGCCGCGCCGCGCTTTGCGGCGGCGGTCGTTGTTGAACATGGTGGCAGTGGCTCGCACACTGCCGCGCCCATCGTGCGCGATGCCTTGCGCGAATGCCAACGTCTTGTTGCAGGGATGCCGCTTAGGGAGCTTGAAGACAAACCTGTTGTCATTGATCCCGGCCAACCGGTGGAGATTGAGGAGGCGCCGCATGACGACATCGGAGATTAAGCTTGAAGCCGGATGGCTTGAGGTTTTGGGGGGCGAGTTCGACAAGCCCTATATGAAGGCGCTGAAGGGGTTTCTGAGTGAGGAGAAGGCAAAGGGCCAAACGGTCTTTCCTCCGGGCAGTCAGATTTTCAATGCACTCAACACCACGCCGTTTGATAAGGTGCGGGTCGTGATTTTAGGGCAGGACCCCTATCATGGCCGTGGGCAGGCGCACGGGCTTTGTTTTTCGGTGCAAAAGGGGGTGGCGCTGCCGCCCAGCCTTATCAAC
>CAYZXV010000101.1:0-5294 GCA_964482525.1 uncultured Rhodospirillaceae bacterium
TTATTCCTGAAGCTGGCCATTTCTTTACCCAACAGATTGACGAATTGGTTGGGCATGCGGAGAACTATCTTGACACTGCGTTGTTGCATAGAGCCCCGACGGCAACAAGTCTTGCGATGGTCGGCTGACGCCTTCTATGCGATTGGCAAAGTCATGGTGATGCGTGCGCCGCCAGTTGTTCGATTTTCGGCCCAAATTCGCCCGTTATGAAGTCGTACAATCCCTGAAGAGATCGTAAGGCCCAATCCCGCGCTGCGATCATGTTCGGCGTGGGGAAGCGAAAAATATTTGTCAAAGACCTTGTTCTCCATCCCTTGCGGAAAACCAGGCCCTTCGTCTTCGACTGTCACGACGATCTCAGGTCCTTGACGTTCAGCCAGGATGGAGACTTTTGAGGATGGCGGTGCGTATTTAAACGCGTTTTCAAGTACATTTATAAACAACTGTTCGATCATCGCCGCGTCGACAAGAATATCGGGAAGGTCAGACGGAAGGCTCTTAATAACTGTATGACGCTGGGCGAGGGGTCCAATTTCGATCAGCGCGCGGTCGACAAGTGCGGGGAGGGATGAAGGGATCTGATTAGGCTTAACACCCCCGATATCAAAATGAGTGGCGTGAACAATTTTCTCTACAGCTCGGCCAAGTTTATGCGTCTCATGGTCAAGCGAAGTCGTGATGGTTTCTATGGTTATTGGATCAAGGGCCAAAGCGCCCTTCATATAGTCTTTCATGGAATGCGTAAGCGCGGTTAAGGGGGCGTTTACGCCCTGTTGAAGAGACTCACTCACCGCTTCATGCAATTTTTTATTCTCTTGTTGTAAAAGGGTTTGCTGGGCAATCTCGTCTGCGTGAACGCGTTCAAGTGCTGTGGCCAAGAGACTTGTAACAGTTTGAATGGTTTCAAGCTCGTGGTGAAGGAACACTCGCTCCGCTGGTCTTGGGTAAAGGCCTATGACTCCCAAAACGCCGCTGCTGGATATAAGGGGCAGGTAGTAGCCATGCGAATTAGGTAGAGTGGCCGTGCTGCGACCTGCGGATTTCGCGTTTTCAAGGCTCCATTGCAGGGCGCCGAAATCCTTGTAATAGGTATCTTCCGGCAGGTTGCCAAGGACAACTGACAGATGGCCTTCGGCATTCACAACCCATACAGTTGCGTCAAGGTCGTAATCCTGTGCGAGCTTGCCGCAAACAACTTCGCAGACATTGAATCGCCCATTCGTAGAAGATAGCTTTCGCGTAAGTTCATAAAGAGAACGAGTTCTATATTCGGTTTCTCGCGCGTTGATCGCTTGGCGTCTAAGTTTGGAAGCTTGGCTAGCGATGGCATAACCTGTTATAAGCATGACGGCAAAGGTCGTAAGATAAGCGTGCTCGTTCGGGTCCAGATGTGAAAAGAAAATGCTAAAGGTTGAGGCTGCGATCAGGGCATAAAACAATGCTGGGCCAAAGCCCATTTGAATGGCAACCAGAACAATACCAGCCAGGTAGAGCATAGCCTGATCCGTTGGGGTCATGCCGGGAAAAGATTGACCCAAGGCAGTGACGGCAATAACGATGACAAAGGACAGGCCATAATAAAGGGGCTTGCCAATAGAAAAGCCCTGTGATGCGGAATTATGTTCTTTCTCTGCGTGATCGGAGACCACAAGAATATCCGCGCGTTTATTTCTGCGTAATAGCTGGTCGACAAAGTAGCCTTTAGTAAACGATTGCCACGTCCAAGAGTAATTCTTGCCAATAATGATATGCGTTATGTGGTTGTCGCGTGCATAAGCAATAATTTCGTCAATCACATTTTCACTGCGTAAGGTTACCATTGCGCCGCCAAGACGCTCAACCATTCGTTCCGTATCTTCGATAAATCGCCGCTTCTCGCTCTGCTCTTCCCAATACTTGTCATCGGTTTCTATGTGAATGGCTGTCCATGGCGCTTTAAGCGCGACAGCCAATCTTTTGGTCGTTCGTACAAGTTTTGCTGATAAGGGTGTTGCGTCAACGCAAACAAGTAGAGAAGCCGAAAGGGCTAAATGATCGGATAAGCCATCATGTGTAGTGGATTCGGCATCTACACGCTGCGCCGTGCGACGAAGCGCAATTTCACGTAGGGCATTTAGGTTGCCTTTTTTAAAGAAGTTTTCTGCGGCTCTGGTTTTAGCTTCAGGCGCAATATAAACATTTCCTTCATGCAAGCGTTTTAAAAGATCGTCTGAGTCGATATCGACAAGAACGACATCGTCTGCCATATCGAAAACAGAGTCTGGGACTGTTTCCTTTACCCAGACTCCCGTCGTCCCCGCCACTAGGTCGCTTAGGCTTTCGATATGTTGAACATTAAGCGTTGTGAAAACGCTGATCCCAGCGTCTAAAAGCTCAACAACATCGTGCCAGCGTTTTGGGTGACGACACCCCGGCGCGTTTGTATGGGCAAGTTCGTCGATAAGGATGATATCTGGCTTGCGCTCTAGCGCCGCATCAAGGTCAAGCTCGTGAAGCTTGACGCCGCGATAAGTGATGGTCAGTGGCGCAAGGCTATTTAGGTCTTTACATAAAGCTTGTGTTTGGGGCCTTTGATGCGTTTCGACTACGCCAATCACGACGTCAAGCCCTTGCGCTTTATGCTCATGCGCAGCCGAAAGCATGCCATATGTCTTACCGACGCCCGCGCAACTACCAAAAAAGATTTTTAATTTACCGCGCCGAGCCTTTTGTTCTTCGGATTCTATCCGGGTTAAAAAGGATTCAGGAGAGGGGCGTTCGCGGCCTTCTGGGATCTGAGTCATGGCGCGTTCCTTTTGATATGATCAAGAGCAAGGTTGAGTGCAAGGACATTCACCCGTTCTTCACCCAGAATGCCGAAGGTTCTGCCTTCAGTATAACGTTTAACAAGCATAGCAAGGTCGGACGTTGGAATACCGCGCGCGTGAGCAATCCGTTCAATTTGGTGCATGGCAGCTTCCGGAGAAATATGCGGATCAAGGCCGCTTGCCGAGGTTGTAAGTATGTCCACAGGGAGTGGGTGAGGGTTGAAGAGGTGGGCCTGGCGAAACGCAGAAAACCTTTCACTGATTTGCTTCAGCAAAGCAGGGTTCGTAGGATTTAAGTTGCTTGCTGCAGAGATTACATAGCCACCAGCACGCGCTGCATGCGTGACCGGACGAGGCCAGAAATATATATCTTGTTTAAATGGTTGCCCCAGAAGCACAGAGCCGATGATTTGTCCATCTTTCTCGATTAATGATCCGTTTGCCTTATCCCCAAATAACGCTTGGCCCAGACCCCATACAAGGGCAGGGACCGCGAGGCCAGAGAAGATCGTGATAAAAGAAAAAAGGACGATAATTGGGCGCCACACGCTCATGTTGTTCCCCTCATTGCAAGAAAAAATAAGAGGGAGTCGATCGCTTTGATGAGGGCAAAGGGCGCGATTAACCCGCCCCCGCCATAGATGATGAGGTTATGACGTAACAAACGGTCCGAGGCCATGGGACGAAAGCGAACGCCATGAATAGCGAGCGGAATTGTGAGAAGGATCATCACTGTGTTAAAGAGAAGCGCGGAAAGCATAGCGGTTTCTGGCGTCGCAAGATTCATGATGTTAAGGTGATGCATCGAAGGAACTGTTGCGACAAGAATCGCTGGAATAACCGCAAAATACTTTGCGAGATCGGCCGTAAGGCTAAAGGCCGCCAACGCGCCACGGGTGATAAGCATTTGCTTGCCTATCTTCACAATTTCAATAAGTTTTGCTGGATCGGAATCCATATCGATCATATTACTGGCTTCTTTAGCCGCCTGAGCGCCGTTTGCCATAGCTATTGCGACATCGGCTTGTGCAAGAGCAGGCGCATCGTTCGTGCCGTCGCCGATCATTGCGATAATATCACCCTCATCTTGCCGCCAACGAATATAGGTCAGCTTGGCTTCTGGTGATGATTTTGCGATGAAATCGTCAACGCCTGCCTCTGCTGCGATAGCGGCGGCTGTAAGCGGATTATCGCCCGTAATCATAATGCTCGTGATCCCCATGTGGCGCAGCGCAAGCATGCGGTCTTTAATCCCGCTTTTCACGATGTCTTTAAGGTGGATAACACCCAGAGCGCGTGCTTTGTCCTTTAACGATACTTCTGCGACAAGAAGGGGGGTTCCACCTTGCCTTGCAATACGTTCGACGTCCTGACGCACTGGTTGGGGCACATACCCATCCATTTGTGTGACATAAAGTTCTATAGCGTCATCCGCACCCTTCACAATCGTTCGATCGCCAATCGTAACGCCGCTAACTCGTGTTTCTGCGCTAAAGGGAAACGCTGTGACTGCGACATCGTCTGGTGGATTGGCTATGGTCGCAGCGAATTTTGTTTTGGCTAAAGCAATGATGCTGCGCCCCTCTGGGGTCTCGTCGGCCAAACAGGTCAACACAGAGGCTTCAACAAGGTGACGTGGTGTTATGTTTGGTGCAGGAAGAAAGGCGACGGCCTCACGGTTTCCGTGAGTGATGGTACCTGTTTTGTCTAGTAAGACAAGACTGACATCACCTGCAGCTTCTACAGCGTGGCCTGAAGTTGCGATCACATTGGCATGTAAGAGCCTGTTAATGCCTGCAATGCCAATAGCGCCCAAAAGGCCGCCGATCGTCGTGGGGATTAGGCAAACGAGAAGGGCGAGGATAAATGTCGTTGATAGAGGTTCGCCAGTTCCAGTCATTGAAACGGTGTAGTGACTGAACGGCATCAAAGTTGCCGTTGCTACAATAAAGATACCAGTGACCGTAGCCAAGATGATATCAAGACTTGTTTCAGAGGGGGTCTTCTTTCGTTTTGCATTTTCTATCAGTGCAATCATTTGATCAAAGGTGCTATCCCCCGCATCCGCAGTAACCCGGACAACAAGCCAATCGGACAAAAGGCGTGTGCCAGTGGTAACGTTGTCGCGATCAGTTCCCGCTTCGCGTATTACGGGAGCACTTTCACCAGTAATGGCACTTTCATCGACAGAGGCCAGGCCTTGAACGACCTGCCCATCTGCGGGTACGATGTCGCCAGCCTCGATTAAGACAAGGTCACCGAACCGGAGCATAGTTGAAGAAAGCGTTTCAAAAGCGTGAAGGTCGCCTTGCTCATGCAGGCGTTTAGCCATGACAGTTCCACGGCTTTGGCGCAGCGATGCGGCGCGCGCTTTACTACGGCCTTCGGTATAAGCTTCGGCGCAGGCGCTAACCAGAACGGTTGACCAAATGGTGACGCAGATCGCAAAAGCAAGTCCATAACCTTCCATTGCATAGAACCACCGAA
>CAYZXV010000102.1:0-5250 GCA_964482525.1 uncultured Rhodospirillaceae bacterium
GTGTGCCGCTTCTTGTCTCAGAAAAATGCGCTGTGGCGTCAGCCTTTGATTTTACTCCGGCCATTCGGGTTGTGTCTTCGGGCGCTGATGCGTGGACCGAGGCTTTGCGAGAACTTGCTGGTTCGCTTAACCAGCGCACCCACATGGCCAAGGTCGCTTTGGCGTGTGCCCAAACGCATGTCGCAAGTTGGCAGGAAATATTGGGCGACTTGCTGGTTGTTTGGCAAAGTGTGGCGCAGAATGTGCGGCGACTATGACCTTTCTCTTTGGTCAGCGTATCCTTATCCTCATTCCACATCCTGATGATGAGGTGGTCGGGTGTTGCGCCGCAATCTTGCGGGCGCGGGCGCAGGGGGCAAAGGTTTTTGGCCTGTATCTCACGCATGGCTGCCATGCCCGCGAGACAATGTGGCCGTGGCAAAGGGCGCAGTATGAATCGCATGTGGATCGGCGGTTGACCGAGGCGCGGATAGTTGCCGAACGATTGGGGATCGATATTGTAGGTACTTCATGGCGTCCCGCGCGTACCCTCTGGAGGCAACTTCCGGCGGTAGCCGAAGAGATCCGCGCCGTGCTCGTGCAGCAGGCTATCGATCAAATCTGGGTCCCGACATATGAAGGCGGACACCCCGACCATGATGCCATAAACGGCCTTATTGCGCGGTTATGCAATCATGAAAACGTGTGGGAGTTTTCGGAATACAACTATAAAGGAAACCGTGTTTGCTCTCAGGTTTTCCCCCATCCAAATGGGCAAGAACAGACCTTGACCTTGTCGTGCCAAGAGCAAGCCGTTAAAACGACCTGTCTTGGTCTTTATGCGTCTGAGCAAGCAAATTTGCGACCTATTGGCATAGAGCAAGAATCCTTCAGACCTTTAGCCCCACATGACTATTCCCTTCCTCCCCATGCCGGTACGCTTTGGTACCGCCGGTTTTGGTGGGTTCCTCTGCCCCATCCGGATGTCAACCGCGTCAGGCCAAGCGATGTAAGTCAGGCTGTTATGAGTCTTGACCTCAGCGAGAAAGCGGTTTATCCATAACGGACTCGATATATACTAATTAAAAAAAGGGGCTGCCGTTATGTTGCGCATGAGCAAGTTAGCAGATTATGCTTTCGTAATTCTCTCATGCATGGCGCATAAAGAGACAGAGATATGGTCCGCCGCAAGCCTTGCCAGTGAGACCACGCTTCCCTTACCGACAGTTGCAAAACTAATGAAATTGATGGCGCGTGGTCATTTGGTGATCGCGCGGCGTGGGGCACAGGGCGGGTACAGCCTTGCTCTACCAGCAAAGGATATTTCCATTGCCCGTATTATCGAGGTTGTTGATGGACCTATTTCTCTGACGGCGTGCGCAGGCATGGCGGTCGGCAAGAAAGTGTGCGATTGTGCCGTTGTGGGTGGGTGCCCCGTTCGCGAGAGCTGGGGCCGGGTTAACATGGTGATCCGCGACTCGCTCGAGTCCGTTTTCTTGTCGGATCTGGCGTCCCAGTCGGTTCCCTAAAATATACAAGGTCTTTTGATATGTCTCAATCCCCATCGCCTGAAGCCCTGGCGCTGAATGGTCCCTATAAATATGGCTTTGTAACCGAAGTTGAAACGGAAACTGCGCCCAAGGGGTTGTCCGAAGAAACGGTGCGCTTTATTTCAGCGAAAAAGGGCGAGCCGGCTTGGCTGCTCGAATGGCGACTTGCTGCCTTTGCGCGATGGCTCAAAATGACGCCGCCAACTTGGCCCAAACTAGATTTCCCAGCGATTGACTATCAAGACGCCTATTACTATGCCGCGCCAAAAGCGAAAAAAGAGGCGCCGAAATCCTTGGACGATGTCGATCCGGAACTGCTTAGGACCTATGAAAAACTTGGCATTCCGCTTCGCGAACAAGAAATGCTCACGGGGGTAACGCCGACTGTGGCTGTGGATGCCGTGTTTGATAGCGTATCGGTCGCGACGACCTATAAAAAGACGCTGGAGGAAAAAGGCATTTTGTTTTGCTCTCTAACGGAAGCCATCCATCAATACCCCGATCTTGTGAAAAAATATTTGGGTACGGTTGTGTCGGCGACTGACAACTACTATGCCGCGCTTAATGCCGCCGTATTTACGGAAGGGTCGTTTGTTTATGTGCCCAAAGGCGTGCGCTGTCCGATGGAATTATCGACCTATTTCCGCATTAATACCGCCAACACGGGCCAGTTCGAGCGTACGCTTATCATTGCGGATGATGACTCGTATGTGAGTTATTTGGAAGGGTGTACGGCCCCTAAGCGGGACGAGAACCAGCTTCATGCCGCCGTTGTAGAATTAGTCGCGCATGATCGCGCGGAAATCAAATATTCTACCGTCCAGAACTGGTACCCTGGCGATGAAAACGGCAAGGGCGGGATCTATAACTTTGTGACGAAGCGAGGGTTATGCAAAGGGGTTGCCTCGAAAATCTCGTGGACACAGGTTGAAACAGGCTCGGCCATTACGTGGAAGTATCCAAGTTGCATCTTACAAGGCGATCATTCTTCGGGCGCTTTTTATTCGGTTGCGGTAACCTCGAATTGTCAGCAGGCCGATACGGGCACGAAAATGATCCATATAGGCAAGAACACAAAATCGACGATCATTTCAAAGGGGATCAGCGCAGGCCGCGCCCAAAACACCTATCGGGGGCTCGTGCGCATGCTGCGGACCGCTCACGGTGCTCGCAGCAAGACCCAGTGTGACAGCCTTTTGATCGGGGATAGGTGCGGGGCGCACACGGTGCCCTATATCGAGTCTCGGGATCCTACTGCGCGAGTCGAACATGAGGCCACGACCTCAAAAGTCAGCGAAGAGCAATTGTTTTATTGCCAGCAACGCGGTTTAAAGGCAGAAGATGCGATGGCGTTGATCGTCAATGGGTTCTGCCGCGAGGTGATGCGCGAACTCCCGATGGAATTCGCGGTCGAGGCGCAAAAACTGATCGGCGTAAGTTTGGAAGGCAGCGTGGGGTAGAAGACGATGGCCGGATATCAACATTGGGGTGTCATTGGGGCAGGGGCGTGGGGAACGTCTCTTGCGCAAGCGCTTGTCCGTGCGGGGCGCGATGTGACCCTTTGGGCGCGGGAGGCTGAGGTTGTTGACGCCATTAATCAAAGTCATTGCAACACACCCTTTTTGCCAAAGGTTCGGCTCGATCCGCGTCTGAAAGCGACGAAAAACTTAGCGGATTTGGCTCCGTGCGAGGCCTGGATGCTCGTTGCGCCAGCCCAGCATACACGGACGTTGTGCGAACAACTTGCGTCGGTTGCTGGGGGGCGAGCTGTGCCTGCTGTTTTATGCTCGAAAGGGATTGAAACGGGGTCGCTCGCGTTCCTGTCCGATATTGTTAAAGGTGTTCTTCCCGCCCTCCCGGTTGCGATCCTTTCGGGGCCTAGTTTTGCTATCGAAGTCGCGCAAGACCAACCGACGGCACTCACGCTTGCTTGCGCGGATGAGGTTCTTGCTGCTTCGCTTTGTGCGTCGATCAGCAGCCGCACGTTGCGCCCTTATGCCAGCGCTGACGTAATCGGTGCGCAAATAGGTGGGGCCGTTAAAAATGTGCTTGCGGTTGCCACGGGCATCGCTGCTGGCCGCGGGATGGGCGAGAACGCCCGCGCGGCGCTTATCACACGCGGCCTTGCCGAGATGGCGCGTCTTGGCCTTGCCCTTGGGGCAAAAACCGAGACGCTCATGGGCTTGTCAGGGCTTGGGGATTTGGTGCTCACCTGTTCCAGCACCCAGTCGCGCAACATGTCCTTGGGTTTTGAATTGGGCCGAGGGCGTACACTTGCAGACATCCTTGCCGAACGGAAAACCGTGGCAGAAGGGGTGCCAACATCGGCTGCGGCTGCGGCTTTGGCCATGCGTCACGGGGTCGACATGCCCATCGTGATGGGGGTTGATTCTATCCTAAATAAGGGTGCAAATGTTGCCGAGGTGATCGAGGGGCTGTTGACCCGCCCTCTGAGGTCAGAAAGTAATTAAATATCAATTAGTTAAAAACGTTTTTCTGCTGCAATAAGCATTGCGGGCGTAGCCGCGTCATGCTAGAACAAAAAGCTGATTTTTTGCTTCCTTTTTTTGACGAGTAACGATGTCTAACACACCTGAATCTTTTGACGAATCCGCCTATGGCGCCGACTCTATCACCGTGCTGCGCGGCCTTGACGCCGTGCGCAAACGCCCTGGCATGTATATTGGCGATACCGACGATGGTTCGGGCCTGCACCACATGGTGTACGAAGTTGTCGACAATGCCGTTGACGAGTCCTTGGCTGGGTACTGCACAAAGATCGATGTGATCCTCAACGCGGATGGGTCCTGCACGGTGCGCGATAATGGGCGCGGTATTCCGGTCGATATTCATGCGGAGGAGGGCCGCTCGGCCGCCGAGGTCGTGATGACCGAGCTTCATGCGGGCGGTAAGTTCAATCAGAACTCGTACAAAGTGTCTGGCGGGTTGCACGGCGTTGGCGTGTCCGTGGT
This sequence comes from uncultured Rhodospirillaceae bacterium, assembly GCA_964482525.1. Classification (GTDB taxonomy): domain Bacteria; phylum Pseudomonadota; class Alphaproteobacteria; order UBA9219; family UBA9219; genus UBA8914. The sequence goes on from CAYZXV010000102.1 coordinate 4,502, forward strand.
CAATGCATTATCGTCTTATTTGGACCTTACCATTTGGCGGCAAGGTCATGTCTGGACCATGCGCTTTGAGGACGGGGTTGCGACGGCGCCGCTTAAAAAAGGCGAAGCTTCGGATCAAAATGGAACAGAGATTACTTTCCTTCCGTCCAAGGAAACCTTTACGCAGACTGAGTTTGTCTTTGGCACGCTTGAACATCGTTTGCGCGAATTGGCTTTCCTCAATTCCGGCATCAACATCTACCTGACCGATGCGCGCGGGGTAGAACCCAAACAGGTTCATCTGAACTATGACGGTGGGCTCAAGGCGTTCGTGACGTATCTGGATCGATCGAAAGTCCGTGTCAACGATGCCGACATCGCGGTGCATAAGGAAATCTCTGGTATCACGGTCGAATGCGCGATGCAGTGGAACGACTCGTACCACGAAACCATGATGTGCTTTACCAACAATATTCCGCAAAAAGACGGTGGCACCCATTTGGCGGGTTTCCGGGCCGCGCTCACCCGCACGGTGAATGGCTATGCCGAAAGCTCCGGCCTTGCGAAAAAGGATAAAATCACCCTCTCCGGCGAAGATGCGCGCGAGGGCTTGACCTGCGTGCTTTCGGTCAAGGTTCCCGATCCGAAGTTTTCTTCGCAGACGAAGGAAAAGCTTGTCTCGTCCGAGGTCAAGCCGATCGTCGAGAGCGTTATTGCCGACATGCTCAGCACCTGGTTCGAAGAACATCCAGCCGAAGCGAAAAAGATTG
>CAYZXV010000103.1:0-5200 GCA_964482525.1 uncultured Rhodospirillaceae bacterium
TTTTCTTGGCGAAAAGTATGAAGAACCAAGCAGCCTGTTTAAGTTAGGATGGATGGCTGTATGGCCACAGGGCCGCTTTTCGGTTCATGGGTTTGATGACAGCTCTCTCCATATATTCAATGATAGGCATTATGTTACCATTGAATAGCTTCCCACTCTTTGATTGGAAAGTCCCACCAGCGACATTAAGCGCAAAACTGCGAAAGTTCTTTGCGATGATTGGGGCTCCATGTTCTCGCCAATAATCGCTATCGTCTTTCCAGGCTTGAGGCCCGGTTAGACCTATAGCGGATAGCAAATCTGAATCCCCTAAGATTTTTGCGTGTTCAGATGGGTTTTTAATATCTTTCCGGCTGCCCAGATCTGTCCAACGTACCATATCGAAGATATAATCTTGTGTAGCTTGATCAACGCCTGCCGCAATCATGTCCGGGCGCGCCGCCTCAATCGCTTTATTCTCTAGTCGATAAGGAACAAAAATATCACCGACATAATTTGTTCCACCATCATGCTGATCGTCGTGAAACATAGCCGCAAGGACAGCTTTTGTTGGGCCCATCTTGGCTAATTTGCACAGCACATAGGCGTGAAGCATCACTTTCTTACCATGGTGATGATTATGATAGGCGTGCTGGGCCCCTTTTCTGCCTTGTCCATCCATACGTGTGGCAATCAGATGGCCTGCCCGAATGAGGCTTTGATCCGGTTGCGACTCATCGTGCTGTATCAAGGTCGTGAATAAATCGGCAAAAGACACATCTTTTACTGCGTGATCCGCTTGCACAATCGCGCCGGACAGCTCGGAAATGTTGGGGCGGCTGTTATTCAATAATGTATTGATCTTATTAATAAAAGTCATCAGATTTCCATCTTCCTATTTGAAACACATTATACCAGATTTTTCCTAAATTTGTGTGCAGAAAATATTAATAACCAATCTAACTGCCTAATTATTCACACCTTTTCGTTCGGGGTTACATGTGATTTCTCCCTTGAAAAACCATGCGTTCCGGTGGATAACGCCCCCTTGTCCATTATAAATGAATGTAAGGGTTTCCCATGGGGTTCAATTGCGGCATCGTCGGTTTGCCGAATGTCGGAAAATCAACGCTTTTTAATGCGCTGACCGCAACGGCGGCGGCACAGGCCGCGAATTATCCTTTTTGCACCATTGAGCCGAATGTAGGTCGTGTCGGTGTGCCCGATGCGCGGCTTGATAAGCTCGCAGCTATCGCAAATTCAGCGAAAATTATTCCAACTCAGCTTGAGTTCGTTGACATCGCCGGGCTTGTGCGCGGCGCGGCCAGAGGCGAAGGCTTGGGAAACAAGTTTCTCGCTCATATCCGCGAGGTTGATGCCATTATTCATGTGCTGCGTTGTTTCGAAGATGGCGATATTACTCATGTTGAGAACTCAATTGATCCGGTTCGCGATGCCGAAACAGTAGAGACTGAGCTTATGCTTGCCGATATGGAAAGCCTTGAGCGGCGCGTTACTGCTGCGCAGAAAAAGGCTAAGAGCGGCGATCAAGAAGCTAAGGAACAACTCGCAGTTATGGAACCTGCCTTAAAGGTTTTGCAGGAGGGCAAGCCTGCACGCGTGCTGCTTGAAAGCTTTTCGCCCGAACAGGCCGTTATTCTTAAACAGCTCCAACTTGTAACGTCGAAACCCGTTCTCTATGTCGCGAACGTCGCCGAGACTGATGCGGCGACGGGCAATGCCTTGTCAGAACAAGTTGCAGCCAAGGCCAAAACAGAAGGCACGCAAAGTGTCGTAATTGCGGCAGCTATTGAGGCTGAGGTTTCAACTTTGGGCAGTGAGGAAGACAAGAAAGAGTTTTTAGATGCGCTTGGTCTTACCGAACCCGGCTTGAATAAAATTATACGTGCCGGTTATGCCCGGCTCGACCTGCTCACCTTTTTCACTGTTGGGCCAAAAGAAGCACGCGCATGGACGGTACGAAAGGGCTCAACCGCGCCACAGGCTGCTGGCGTTATTCATACGGATTTCGAACGCGGCTTTATCAAAGCAGAGACAATCGACTATAACAGCTTTGTCGCATGTAATGGCGAGGCCGGCGCGCGCGAGGCCGGAAAACTTCGCCAAGAAGGCAAAGAATACATCGTCCAAGACGGCGATATCTTCCACTTTAAGTTTAACGTCTAACAACCGCAAGAGACTACCATGGCCGGACATTCCCACGCAAAAAACGTCATGCACTCCAAGGCGATCAGCGACGCCAAGAAAGGCAAGATCTTTAATAAAATTGCTCGCGAAATTACCGTCGCGTCAAAGCTTGGGTCTCCTGATCCCGCGCATAATCCCCGCCTTCGTGCGGCGTTGGCCGAAGCCCGCGTCAAGAATATGACCAAGGATCGCATCGAACGTGCGATCAAGGCTGGTCAACCAGGCTCAGATGATAAGGCAAATTACGAGGAAGTGCGTTATGAAGCCTATGGCCCTGGTGGTAGCGCCCTGATCATTGAGGCCTTGACTGATAATCGCAACCGTACCGCGTCCGAAGTTCGCACAGCTTTGTCGAAGAACGGTGGGAATCTTGGCGAAACAGGCTCAGTTAGTTTTATGTTTGATCGGGTCGGTGAGATTAGCTATCCCGCCGATAAAGCTAGCGCGGATGCAATGTTCGAGGCTGTGATCGAAGCCGGTGCAGACAATGTCGACAGCGAAGAGGACGCGCATTATATAACCATGAGCGTCGAGGACTATGGCGCGGTGCGTAGCGCGCTTGAAGCAAAGTTTGGTGAGCCGTCGAGTGCCAAGCTTGTATGGATCGCAAAAAACGATGTTGAAGTATCCGGTGAGGCGGCGCAAACGCTCGCGAAACTCGTAGATATTCTTGAGGATAATGACGATGTTCAGAATGTCTATGGCAACTATGTCCTGCCCCAAACATAGTCCCGATTTATTATCGTATGGATCGGGATAAGGTGTTGCTTAATTGCAATTACTTAATAAAATCAAAATGTTAAATCAGCTTTGTATGGCCCAGATTGTATATAGATTCTGGGCTATCTTTACGTATAATTAAGCGAGACGGATATATAACTGCACTTAGAATAATTAAAGGGATTATTCTTATGAAGGTTGTATGTAACGATACGCAGTTAGGCCTTACGATTAAGCCCCCAGTCATCGGGCAGCTTAAGCGCAATCAACATATATTAAATCCTGTTAAAACACACACAGACCTATCCAATTCGCTTCAGACATTGGCGCATCAAGTTCGTGTCGCAAAACTGATGGAAATGATAGGCAAACACATGGGGTTTTCTCCTGCCCAGCAGCGTATTCTCCATAACGCGGGTGCGATGCATGATTTGGGAAAACAGTCTGTTCCCCAAGATGTTCTCTATCAAACTGGAAAACTTTCTGCCTTTGATCGCGCCGTAGTCCAGATGCACCCTGTTTTGGGATATAACCAACTGGTATCGGTAAATCCGGGCATTCATCAAGAAATCAAAGAGGCTGTCCTGTTTCACCATGAACGGTATGACGGCTCTGGCTATCCCTATGGTTTAAAGGGCAGACAGATACCTGCTATCGCGCGCCTTATGGCAGTTGCCGACACATACGATGCGCTTATAAGCGAAAGATCTTACAAGCAAGCTTATTCTCATGAAACGGCCATGAAGGTTATACAGGACGCTTCGGGTGAGAAGTTCGATCCACAAGTTGTTGGGCTTTTTGACTCAATGTTTATCGATCAATCGTGGCATGCACAACCAGAAAGAAAAAACGCTCCCCTACCCCTTGTCAACACAAGCTATCGGGCGCTTGCGTTAAATTAAACGGTTTATAAAAAACTTGCCGCCCCACGTTACCATAGGACGGCAAGCTTGATTACGTGTCGGCCTTTATTAGGTGGTTAACTACTACCACCCTCTCGGCCACCTTCATTTTCATAAGTAACGTTGAGCTTGTTCTCAACTTTCGCATGACCTGCCGATTCACGAGCAATCCGCTCTGCTTGATATTTTGTTTTGAAGCTGTCTGCAAACCCAGTGAGCGATACAACACCGTTCATCACTTCAACGTTGAATTCTCCTTTGCCGAGGTTGAGATCGGTTGCCAGTTTTTCTTTGACCAGCGCTTTAATATCGCTGTCACTTGAGTACATATTGACTGGTTGCCCTGCGAAGGCGTCAGCCGTTGATAGAGCTACTATAGAGAAAGCCGCTACAGCTAGGAGTCGTTTTGTGCGGTTGGTGGTGATCATGGTGTCCTCCTTTGTCAGTTATCTTTTTTGTTATGACAAGGTCGCAGAACCAAACCATTCGCATTGGATTCGTTTTGCAACCAACCCAATAGAACGCTAGCATAAATATTTATATAGTACAATCCTTATCCTATAAAAGGATAAATAACTTTTATATCAATCAGTTGAATGCCATATATGTTATGATCTTATCATCGCACCAACGGCTTTTTCTGCAGCTTGCGTGACACGGAGCGTTAGGCCCTCAAACTCAGCGTCCGTGAGCGTGTGCACAGTGGGTTGGATCATTATGCTAAGAGCAACAGATTTCTTCCCCTCGCCGACACCTTTGCCTTGGTACACATCAAAGATGGTCACGTCTCGGATCAGAGCTTTATCTGCTTTCTTGATCGCTGCGATAAGTTTTTCAGCCTGCACGCCTTCATCCATGACAAACGCAAAGTCGCGACTGACAGGCTGGAGCGTCTCCATTTTAAGGAGTGGCCTTGCGGTGCCACTCTTGCGTGGTTCCGGAATACTCGCGAGGAATAATTCGCACGCAACGACCGGACCTGTCACATCGCAAGCCTTTAAGATTGAAGGATGTAACTCGCCGAAATAACCCAATAGGACAGGGCCGAGCCGTAGCGAACCGCTGCGGCCGGGATGATACCATGATGGAGCCTTCGCTTCGATCTGAACGGAAGCCATAGGCGCTCCTGCAGCCGATAGGGCCGCCATCGCGTCGGCTTTTGCATCAAAGGCATCAACCGCCCTCGCCTTCTCATTCCAATGACGCGGTGTCTGTCCAGCGCGAAGTGCTGTTGCGACAAGAACCTGCCCATCATCAGATAAGGCTTGGTATGTGGGCCCGATTTCAAAGATTGCGACATCGGGATAACCACGCGCGGCGTTGCGCGCGGCAGCCATAGCAAGATTGCCTACGATTGTGCCGCGCATGATGTCCAGATCGGCACTAATCGG
>CAYZXV010000104.1:0-5097 GCA_964482525.1 uncultured Rhodospirillaceae bacterium
CGCTCTTCCGCAATATCACGCCCGGCGCGGTGGGCGCAGGCGCGACACAGATCAACCTCATGATCTCCACATTACTCGCCTCACTCCTGCCCACGGGTGCGGTGTCGTATCTGTATTACGCCGACCGATTGAACCAATTGCCGCTGGGCATCATTGGCGTCGCGGTTGCGACGACGCTACTCCCCATTCTTTCAAAACAGGAAACAAACGGCGATCTGGCCGCCGTGCGCCACACAACCAGCCGCGCGATTGAATACAGCCTCATCCTTGGCCTTCCCGCCGCCATCGGCCTTGGGATGCTGGCCCAGCCGATCATCCAAACGCTCTTTGAGCATGGCGCGTTTACCGCCGAAGACACGCGCCAAACCGCCGCCGCGCTGACGGCCTATGCGCTGTGCGTGCCCGCCTTTCTCCTTGCCAAAGTCTTCTCGGCGCGGTTCTTTGCGCGTCAAGACACAAAAACGCCCGTGCGGATTGCCATGCTTTGCATGATCGCCAACGTCGCGCTGTCCCTTTTGCTGCTTGGCCTGCTCAAGCATGTCGGCATGGCGCTGGCCACCAGCCTTGCGACATGGCTCAACGTCGCGCTTCTGCTGCGCCACCTTAAGAAAAGGGAGCATTACATCACCGACGAAGCCCTGCGCCGCCGCCTACCGCGCCTTGCGCTGAGCCTGCTTGGCATGGCGGCATTAACCTACGTCCTGAAAGTCGAGAGCGCCTCATGGTTTACCCAAGACGCGCTGGCGCCAAAAATTATGGCGCTTTTCGCAATAATTGCGCTTTCATCTCTTGGCTATGCTGTGCTATTATTCGTCACACAAGCGGTGAGCGTGCGGGACGTTTTAACCCGCATCCGCAAGCCAGCAACCCCGCAAGGACCGGCCAACGATGCCTAAGATTTCGATCTTTTCGATCCTTCCCGCCGATGGGCGATGGCGTTAAGCTGTCCTAGCCCCGCGCGCACCTGCGCGCTTTGTTATCCCTTGCACAATCACATAAACTGGAGACTTCCATGAAACCGCGTATTTTTTCCGGCATGCAGCCGACGGGCAATTTGCATTTAGGCAATTATCTGGGCGCCCTTAAGAACTGGGTCAAATTGCAAGACGACTATGACTGCTTTTACTGCATCATGGACCTGCACGCGATCACGCTTCCCCAAGCGCCGGAAAAACTGGCGCATGCTACGCGTGAAGTCGCCTGCGCCTATATCGCCTCGGGCATCGATATCACTAAAAGCAATCTCACGGTCCAAAGCGCCCTTCCCGCGCACCCTGAGCTTGGCTGGATTCTCGGCGCGCGCACGCCGCTCGGCTGGCTCAACCGGATGACGCAGTTCAAGGACAAGGCAGGCAAGGACCAAGCCAAACAGCTTCTGGGCCTTTACAGCTATCCAGTTCTGATGGCGGCCGACATCCTGATCTACAAAGCCAACTACGTCCCCGTGGGCGAGGATCAAAAGCAGCATGTGGAGTTGACGCGCGATATCGCCATCGCCTTTAACAACACGTTTGGGGAATACTTCCCGATCCCCGAACCCTTGATCATGGGCGAAGCGACGCGCGTTATGTCGCTGCGCGACGGCACAAAGAAGATGAGCAAATCGGATGAATCCGATTATTCGCGCATCAACTTGACCGACGACGCCGACGCGATTGCCCAGAAAATCCGCAAGGCAAAGACCGATACCCACCCTCTGCCGGAAACGGCAAAGGAGCTGGAAGGTCGCCCAGAGGCCGAGAATCTTGTGACGATTTTTGCCACCTTGTCCGACAAAACATCCGATGATGTTTTAAAAGACTATGCGGGCGCGCAATTCTCGACCTTCAAGAAAGACCTTGCTGACCTCGCCGCCGCCAAGCTGGTGCCCATCACGAACCGCATGCGGGAGTTGATGAGCGACCCGGCAGAAATCGACGGCATTTTGCGCAAGGGCGCGGAAAAAGCGAACGCGCTGACCCAACCTCATTTGCGTGAAATCAAGTATCTTGTCGGGTTCTGGAAGGGGTAAAACTAATCCACAATAAAGCGATAAAATGAATCCCTCCCCCCTTGCGGGGGAGGGAGCACCACACATGACAACTGAGAGACCCCAATTCCCCCAGAACCGTCATCCCGGACGAGCCATGCCGTCGCTCGCGGCGGCGTGGCGAAGATCCGGGATCCCATTTTCTTTTTTTCGATGGTGAAGAAAAAAATGGGATTCCGGATTCCATTTTCTTTCGCCGCAAAAAAGGGCGTCGAAAAGAAAATGGCTCCGGAATGACGGAAAGTGTTGGTTTAGAATCAAATGCGATTCCTCCCCCGCAGGGGGAGAGGGGATATTTTTATCTTTGACTGGCAATAATCTATAACGTGGGTGAAGCAAACACTGGCGCAGGTCCCTTGGCCGATCTGATCGGCGACAGGTCAACCTGATTTGTTATTCGTTCATAAGAGGCAAGGCAATCCTGCGCCAGTTGTTTGGCTCCACGACCTTTCACAAGCGAATGGTCAAGCCCAAACGCCAGCGCCTGCGTAAGCGGGCGATGATCGCCCGGATTTGCATCGTTTAATCGCTTGAGATCCGGGCGGACGTCCCATATCTCCGTGAGCGCCTTATTGAGATCAGCAAGCGCCTTCATGCTCTCTTGCGGCGAGAGATAAGAAAGTTTAGCTGCGGGCACCTCCGGATGAACCGTGCCTACTTCACGCGCGAAATCATACATAATGGCATACTGCATCACGCCGCCCGGCACATCACGCGCGGACAGGAAGGACAAGAACCGCATATCCACTGCATTTTGCAAGAGTTGTGCGTCACCCTCAATTTGCTTCACGGCATTCTTGTCCGCTGTTCGCTCAAGACTATTACTTTCCTCACCAACTTTTTCACGAAGCTCCGATGCAAACGACGCAACAAGAGCTTCATCATGCAACGCATTGGACCCATGCCTTTGTTCAAAGGCTTCCATAATGGATTGCGATGCATATTTCTTTGCCACAACAGGGAAGGCTTCATCTGCGGCATGCCCAACCTCGTGCGCAAAGCAAAAGGCGCGATACCCCGCAAGAAACCGATCATTCTTAGCGGATTTGACCAGCGGCAGCCCAAACTGAACTCCCATCGCATATTCTTCATCAGTCGGGGCCTGACTGTCCGGCATTGAGACAAGCGAGACCTGCGCCCCATCCTTCGCGGAGGAAAGAGGAAACGCCTTATAAGGAATAGCAGCGGAATAGTTTGTAAGGACATTGGGTGCAATGGCCATGGCGCCAAACTGTGCTGCCTGTTCTGGCTCATACCCTTGTGTCATGGCCGCGTCTGTAACGTGCTTCCTCATGGCTTGCCATTGCGCACGCTGATTTTCTTCTGGGGATGATGGACCATGTTCTGCGGGCCAGAAAAACTTGGCAAGCTCCGCGCTATCAATCACGATAACCTTCTTGTCTTGCCCAAGCGCCTTTTGCATGCGCGTCTTTTGGGTCGCTGTGATGCCATATCGCTCAAGCCCGGGCGCATAAACGCCGGGCTCCACGCCTTGCGCATGCGCAGGTGTCACAGAAAACACGTAAGCCGCAGAGCCAATCACAGCTGCGGACGTCATAAATGTTTTGGCGCGTTTAAAAAAATCCTTCATGCCAATACCAGCCCCTATAAAACAGCTGCATTATAACATAAGAGGATTAGGGAATGATAAAAACGGATCTATCTAGATGTTATCTATGGGAAAACTAACCAAATGCTGTATATCTGCGGGCGGGATATACCCCATTTTTATCCCGCCAACTTCTTTTACCCCGCCCCTACCCCCTCCCCAAGGGGAGGGGGACTCGTGCAGAATTGCGGCAAGCCTTTTTCTCAAAATTCAACACAAGAGAAATTCACTATCCACAAACACGGTAAAGTCCCCCTCCCCTTGGGGAGGGGTTAGGGGCGGGGTCTCTTTTTGAAACTCACTATCCTGAAACAAAGATGTCCCCCCCTTAGGGGTCGACGCCGAAAGGCGTTGATACTAGGGGCGGGGTGCATAAGGGACATGATATGTGGATGTATGATAAGATTGCAGTTATTATTTCTTGATCGATCCTCATCTTTCAAACACAGACTACGAGCACACCATGTGCCCAACCCAAAAACTTGCCAAACCTCGCTGTTCAAAGGAAGACATTCAGCGCGCAAAATCCTTGCGCCGTTCTGCGCCAATGGCTGAACGGCTGCTATGGAACGAGCTTCAGCTTTGTAACAAGAGCATGCCATTTCACTATCGCCGTCAGCATCCTTTATCTCCATATATTTTGGATTTTGTGTGTCTTAAGGCAAAGATTGTTATTGAGTTGGATGGACCTTCTCATGAAACTAGGCAAGAACACGATGCGCGCAGAACCGCATTCATAATTGAAAAGGGGTTCGAAGTCCTTCGATTTACAAACGACGACGTCACTGAAAATTTATCTGGGGTTGTTGAAACAATCCTTTTTCATACCCAAAAGCGGTTGTCATAATTTTTAATCAGCTCGCTTATTTTACCCCGCCACCTATTATTACCCCGCCCCTAACCCCTCCCCAAGGGGAGGGGGACACCTATGTTATTGGGGATAGAGCGTTTTAAGAACTCCAGACGATTAAGAAATTCACTATCCACAAACACGATGAAATCCCCCTCCCCTTGGGGAGGGAGGCTCGTTCGATATTGCGGCAAGAGTGTTTTCCAAATTTCAACTTTTAAGAAATTCACTTTCCACAAACACGGTAAAGTCCCCCTCCCCTTGGGGAGGGGTTAGGGGCGGGGTATATAAAGCGGCAGGGTCTCTTTTTCATCACCCTTTTCACGTCACCCCAACAAAAAACCCCGTCCTCTTGCGAGGGCGGGGTTTCTTGAAACAAACCTGAGAAGGCTTATTCTTCGGTCTTCTTCTGTGCGCGCTTGATCGCGGCGCCCAGAATATCGCCAAGGCTGGCGCCCGAGTCGGACGAGCCGTATTCGGCCATCGCCTGCTTCTCTTCTTCAACTTCACGTGCCTTGATCGAAAGCGTGACCTTGTGGCCCGCCTTGTCGATGTTGGTGATCTTGGCGTCGACCTTTTCGCCGACGGCGAAGCGGTCGCTGCGCTGAT
>CAYZXV010000105.1:0-4278 GCA_964482525.1 uncultured Rhodospirillaceae bacterium
GACCCCTTCGCACACGTTAGTGGCATCGATTGTTTTTGTTTTTCCGAGCTGATTGATCATAACATGCGTTGCGACTAATCCGGTTCCAATGAGTACGGCTGTTTTACTGCCTTGTGAAATTGGGAGGCCCGTCTGGGAGTTTACTGCGTTCATTGCAACATAAGCACCCGCACTGCTGACCACCGCACCGCCTGCAACGGACTCTGCAGAAGACTCAGCAACGAGTCGTTGGCTTGCTTCTTCTTTTGATTCAGGTTTGTTCTGACTTGCACATGCGGACAGAATAATTGAAACAAGTAGAATGACAAGGGCGCGGCTGTTCATGAGCTATACTCCACTAAAAAGAGACTACTCTATTTATTGGATAATGACTCAAAAAACAAGACATAAAAAGTGGATTAGAATGAGTTTTTAGCCTGTCATGAATACTACGAAAACCGATTGCTGCGTGCAAAACCGTTCGGGGCCATGCGGCCTTGGCTTGCCCGGTCGCACAGCCACACACGCAAATCCGTTTCGGTGCGTGTGCGGTCGCCAGACGCCCATGACAAACCTTCGCTAACCGTCAGGCATTTGATATCAGAGAGCTTGGCATCCTTGTATTTCTGCATAATCACGCCCTTGCCACGCGCCATTTCTGGCAGTTGGTCAAGTGGGAAGATGAGGAGCTTGCGATTGCTGCCGATCACGGCGACATGGTCACCCTCGACAGGGGCAAAGGAAGCCGCGCGTTCATTGTCGTCGAGCGTTAGAATAGCTTTGCCATTCTTGGTCTGTGCAAGCGCGTCTTCACCTTTGACGATAAAGCCACGCCCCGTTTCGCTGGCTACTAAATACTTGGCCCCCGGTTCGTATTTGATAAGGCCGAGGATTTCCGCGTCTTGGGCGAGATCAATCATCAGGCGCACGGGCTCACCAAAGCCGCGTCCGGAGGGCAGCTTGTCGCCGCACAATGTATAAAAACGCCCATTGGTCGCGAAGAGAAGGATTTTGTCCGTCGTTTCCGCCTCAAAGATATAGGCTTGCTCATCGCCCTCTTTGTACTTCACGCTTTCCGGCGCGATGCCATGGCCACGAATAGCGCGGACCCAGCCTTTTTCGGACAGAACGACGGTGATCGGCTCGCGCTCAATCGGCATGTCAAAGGCGGCGTCGGCAATCGCGGGCGCGTCAGCCATCTGGGTGCGTCGCGCGCCAAGCTTTGTGTTCTTACCAAAGATTTTCTTAAGTTCGGCAAGCTCACCATCGATATGCTGCCAGCGCAGAGCTTCGTCTTTCAGAAGTTTCTTTAGATCGGCCTGTTTGCCAGAGAGTTCCTTTTGCTCGCCCTTGATCTGCATCTCCTCAAGTTTGCGCAAGGAGCGCAGGCGCATGTTGAGGATGGCTTCTGCCTGCACGTCGGTCAGGCCAAAGGCTTTCATAAGGACGGGCTTGGGCTCATCTTCGGTCCGAATGATCTTGATCACTTTGTCGAGGTTCAGATACGCGATCAAATAGCCCGCCAGCGTCTCTAGCCGTTCTTCGATCTTCGCAAGCTGGTATTTCGAGCGGCGCACCAAAACATCCTGCCGATGATCCAAATAGGATTGCAGCGCCTGACGCAGGTTCATCACCTGTGGCACGCCATCCTTGTCGAGCAGGTTGAGGTTAAGCGGAACCTTCACCTCTAAATCCGTCGAGCGGAAGAGGGACTCCATCAGAACCGCAGGATCGACATTTCGGCTTTTAGGCACAAGGATCAGGCGTACATCTTCGGCAGACTCGTCCCGCACATCATCAAGGAGCGCGAGCTTGCGGTTGGAGAGAAGATCAGCGATCTTTTCAATAAGCCGCGATTTTTGGACCTGATAAGGGATCTCGGTCACGACAATCTGCCATGTGCCTCGCTCAAGATCTTCCTTTTCCCACTTGGCGCGCACACGGAAGGTCCCGCGCCCGGTTTTATAGGCTTCCACGACGCTTTCGCGTGGGTCAATCATCACACCGCCGGTTGGGAAATCGGGACCAGGGATGAAATCGACTAGTTTGTCAAACCCGACATTTGGCGTTTTGATGAGATAGCGCATGGCGTCGCACAGCTCGGCGACATTGTGCGGCGGGATCGAGGTTGCCATACCGACCGCAATACCTGCTGCGCCATTGGCCAAAAGATTAGGGAAGGCTGCCGGAAGAAGGACGGGCTCGCGGCCGCTGCCATCATAGGTTTCGCGGAAATCGACCGCATCTTCGTCGATGCCATCGAGCATCAGGCGCGCCACTTCGGTCAGGCGTGCTTCGGTGTAACGCATGGCGGCCGCGCTGTCGCCGTCGATATTGCCGAAATTGCCTTGCCCCTCGATCATTGGATAACGCTGGTTGAAATCCTGCGCGAGGCGGACGAGCGCGTCATACACGGACGTATCGCCGTGTGGGTGATATTTACCGATCACGTCGCCAACAACGCGCGCGGATTTTTTCGGGGGCAGGTTGGGCGCGAGCTTAAGCTCGCGCATGGCAAAGAGCAGACGGCGGTGGACCGGCTTCATCCCGTCGCGCACATCGGGCAGCGAGCGCGACATAATGGTCGACAGGGCATAGGACAAATACCGCTCGGACAAAGCGTCATAAAGCTTTGTATCGGCAATGGGCATAAGCGGGGTGTCGTCGTTCGCTTTTTTTGCAGAGGTGCGTGCCATAATAACTTGAGATTCCTTAGGAATATGCGTCTTCAGCCGCGCACTCTATCCCCATCAAGCGATTCATGCAACCGCAGGTGTTTTTGGGCAAATAGTGATCTAATCGCAAGGGGTTATTCTGCTAATTATCCATGAACTGCTGTGTTTTTTGCCCTTGGTTTGTAAAACTCCTCCAACCTCTGCCGTGCGAGGGGAAGGGTGCCGTCGATGGGGACAAGGCGGCGGTTTTGGGGGTGGGCGAAGACATGGCGGGCGAGGAAATGGCCCGTAAGCTCAAGACCCGCGAGGATATCGCCTTCGTCCCATAATTGGTTTCCACATAAAAAGCCGGGCAGGGGCAGAAGCTTGTCGAGGTAGGGCGCAGCGGCCTCGGTAGTGACAGCGCGGCCCGTGCGCGGGCTGATATAGGCGAGGCCCTCCACCGCGCCCGTCAGGGCGCAGCAGGACAGATCCATCCCATAACCCAGCGCCTTGAGCACGCCCATTTCCCATTTGATATAGGCCGGGGCCCAAAAGCTTCGATCCGTCAGGGAGAAGAGGGCGAGCAGGCTGTGGTAAATATCCCCCATGGGCTGCCGCTCGGGAAGGCTGGCCTCCACAATCGTTGTCGCGCTGGCGATAATCGCGAGGACTTCCGGATCGCGCAGCCACGGCGCGGCGGTGGGCGTGAGAACCTCAAGGTTGATGTTGCCCAAATGATCTTCAAGCCGTGCATGCCACCTTGCCTGTACGTGGTTTCCGGCCTGAAGGAGGGGGCGGTTTCTGCGCCCCTGTCCGCCATGGACAAGCCCGGCGTAACAGCCTTTTTCCGCCGCAAGCAGCGTCACGATCATGGCGGTTTCGCCATGAGGCCGGGCGGAGAGTACGATGGCGCTATCTGTCCATTCCATGAAATATTGGGTCCCACTCGTTTCTTAGAAGCAAGAGTAAGTTTGTTTAAGCTTCTTTCCCTCCCCCCTTGCGGGGGAGGAAGATTTTTCTAGGGCTTGCGAAGCAAGGCCGTAGAAAAATCAGGTGGGGGGTCTGCTTCTCAAAAGAACCCCTCCCCGAAATTGCTCCGCAATTTCGACCCTCCCGCAAGGGGAGGGTGACCTAGTCTAAACAAAAAGATACTGTTGCCTATACCAATTTCCCGCATACCAAAGACTGATTGAGAATTTCTAAACAGCCCTTAGCCACTCGCCCCAGACTTTGCCAAACCCTTGCGATTCCTGCCAATAAAAAAGGCGGGGCTGTGGGCCCCGCCTTTTTCTGCTGATGCTATAATGCTGCTTATCCGTTAATGGCTGTTTTTCTTGAAAACAAAGCACCCTCATCGCCGCGATCATCGTCATCCATCGCTGCGGTGAACTTGGCCGCATTCTTAAAGCTTGGGGCGTTCGAGGTTGCGCCCGCGCCGCCGCCAACCACCTGCATTTCGCCGATGATCTGACCGCCCGCGTTCACTTCTAGTTCGCCATACTTGATGATGCCGGTCAGGCGGCCCGTGCCACGGATGGTCAGGCGGCCATGCACCGTCAGATCGCCGTCATAGCGGCCTGCGATATCGGCATTTTCGATCTCAACGCTGCCACGGAACTGACCGGATTCGGTGATTTCCAGC
>CAYZXV010000105.1:4288-5081 GCA_964482525.1 uncultured Rhodospirillaceae bacterium
TTGGCTTCAACCTTGCCTTCGACAACCAAAACGTCGCAAGCTGTGATTTCGCCAGCAAGCGACAGACCCTTGCCAACTGTAAGCTTACGCTCGCCGATATCATGCGGACCACGGGGTTCGGGATGAGGGCGACGGTGAGAAGCCGCTTCGCTGCGGCGGCCTGGCATAGGGGCCGAGGGAGCCATGACGCGCGGGGCGTCGGCCACTGGGCCGCGCGGCGCCGCCGGAGCATTCGCCTGCAAAGCGTCTTGCGGGGCGTTGGCGTCGGTCTCGTCCATGGAGTCTTTGCGTAAGAACATTATTATTCCCCCTCCGAAACGTGGTAATGGAAATGGTGTGTCGAGTGCGGAACAACCCGTTCCGGCTGTGCAAGATCTAGCATGCACGGGCCAAGAGGGGCAAGGCTTTTGCCGCCTCTGGATCGGTGGATAACGGGGATAAGTCGGGATAACCCGATCCATGCCCGGGTAAAAGGCCCTTATTACGGTTGTGGGTGGTTATGGCTGCCACAGTTGCCCGTGCAGACATGCCCTTTGCCCTTATTTTCCGGACGAAGGGAACAGCAATTATCGCCATTCCCACAGCCACAGACATGCTCGCCAGCCTTCTTCACGGCCTTGGGGGCCATGGGAAGAGTCCCAGATGGGGGCATGGGTGCCTTGCCGTTTTGATGAGCGTTGTTAGAGCTCATCCTAGCACCTTTGTGACTTCTGCAGCTGCTTTCTTTGGGTCATGGCGGGTTGGGGGTGTTCCAACGATCAGGTCACCAGCAGCATCCACATGCGGAAGTTTT
>CAYZXV010000106.1:0-4943 GCA_964482525.1 uncultured Rhodospirillaceae bacterium
AGGAGGTCGATTGAAAAGCCCATGGGGGCAGAATGCCAAAATCGTCCTAATAGGAAGTTAATGGGAGGCGAAGAACCCGGTAAATTTTTGAAATAGGCTGATAATCAAAGAAATTCGTCAGTCGGGGGGGCTGGTGGCAGAACGAACCAGAAAGTGCAAGGTTAGGTGCACTGTGCTTTCTGTAATAGAAAGAGGCAGCTATTTCTTCCTGACGATTATTCATTTGCGTTTGTTCAATACCAATAATACCATTTTGTTGAAGATAAACTAAGGGAGGAAGAGATGAAGCTTTTCTTGTCAATTTTGTTTTTTCTTTTTTTTACACAAGTGAGCCATGCTGGATGCACAGGAGGCTCTAATTTTCAAACCTGTACAGACAATTCTGGAAACTCATATAGTGTTAGCCGACATGTGAACTCGACTTCTATGTATGGTCGCAACAGCCAGACTGGAGGTTCTTGGTCTCAAAACTCTCAGCGATTGGGAAATACGACATTTCATAATGGCAGATCTGCGGATGGCGGAATGTGGAGTATTCAGGACACGACCCTAGGAAGTACGCGCATGATTAACGGTCGTGATTCCGGAGGAAATTCTGTTAATATAGTTTGCACACAATTTGGTTGTTATTAGCGCGCTCTACCGATCAATCTCTGAAAGGCAAGTAGGCATGTTTTTTGGTTTGTTTGACCCACCGGACAAAATTATTGGAAAGAAGATACCTCCTTCCGCTCAGCTTGAATATAATGCCGTCTTGTCATTTGTAGATGTTACTTGTGTGGCAGAAAACCACAAAAAGCTTTCATTTATGAGAGGAATTGTTGGATCTGTCTGGGCATGCAATTCGGCATTGGCGGGAAAGTTTGAATTGTCGAAATTTGACTGGGACTATATAAAGAATCTTGGAGCCAACTATTCCAGACTTCTTAATGATGAAAACTGGCGTGAGTGTGAAAAAGCTATTCTTGCGTTAGGTGAAAAAGGCATAATCCCACTATTTGAAAAACAACAATAGCGACACATCAAAAAAGCAGACACCTGCACAACTCCTAACTTTGTCCTGAAGAACCGAAAAGTTGGACTTATCAACTGTCTTTCATTATGTTGAGCACTAAAGGTATGCGTTCCATTAGAGCATAAACCGTTCAGGTTGAATCACCCTCCCCTTGCGGGAGGGTCGGAAAATGCGAAGCATTTTACGGGGAGGGGTCACTAAGAAAGCCAACCCCTCACCTGATTTTTCTAAGGACTTGCTGCGCAAGCCCAAGAAAAAACTTCCTCCCCCGCAAGGGGGGAGGGATGTTTAATCTGGGAGGCGTTTGTCCGAGTAGGCTGCTGAAAAACTATTTTGACGGAGAATTAAAGAAAACAAATGGGACCCCCGCCTTCGCGGGGGTGACGGTTCTTGTGTTAAATTTCAATAATAAATCCGTCATGCCCGCGCAGGCGGGCATCCCATTTTCTTTTTTTCTTCGCAGGCCACTTTATAGGCGGATTGGTATTATTGAGGATCGGTCAGCGTTCTACCGATTTATCCGCCTGAAACAGTGGCAGCAGGTCGCGCAGTCTTCCGATTTCCGTTTTCCTTACAGCGGCGGTGGACTTAGGGGATTTCGCATCTGTTTTGGGCAAGATCGCTTGGGTAAAGCCCAGTTTGGCGGCTTCCTTGAGGCGCAGTTCCGGTTGGGCCACGCGGCGGATTTCACCCGACAGGCCGATTTCACCGAACACGACTGCCTCCTTGGGCATAGGGGTTCCGGTAAGGGCAGAGAGCAAGGCGGCGGCGACGGCAAGGTCGGCGGCGGGTTCGGTCACGCGAAAGCCGCCCGCGACGTTCAGGTAGACATCGTTATTGCCGAATACGACGCCACAGCGCGCTTCAAGCACGGCCAGCACCATCGCAAGCCGTCCCGAGTCCCAGCCAATGACGGCGCGGCGTGGCGTGCCATAGGATGATGGGGCGACGAGCGCCTGAATCTCGACAAGCACGGGGCGCGTGCCCTCCATGCCCGCAAAGACCACGGCACCCGACGTGTCGCCATGCCGATCGGCAAGGAAGAGGGCGGAAGGATTGTGCACTTCCATCAATCCTTGTTCCTGCATCTCGAACACACCGATCTCATCCGTGGGGCCAAAGCGGTTCTTAACGGCGCGGAGGATGCGGAACTGGTGTCCGCGCTCACCTTCCAGATATAAAACGGTATCGACCATATGCTCCAAAACGCGGGGGCCCGCGATGGTACCTTCCTTGGTCACATGCCCGACAAGGATCACGGCAATGTCGCGTTTTTTACAGGTGCGAATGATTTCCTGTGCCGAGGTTCGGACTTGCGCCACCGTGCCGGGGGCGCTGTCGATCGTGTCGACATACATGGTCTGGATCGAGTCGATGATAACGATCTTTGGCGCGTCCGCATGGTCGAGAGAGGCGACGATGTCGCGTACCGATGTCGCGCTAGCAAGGTCGCAGGTCACATCCGCGACGCCAAGCCGTTCGGCGCGCAGGCGGACTTGATCGATGGCTTCCTCGCCGGAGATGTAGGCAACGCGCGCCTTTTGCGCGAGCTTGCAAACGATTTGCAGCAGCAGAGTTGATTTCCCAATTCCCGGATCGCCGCCGACAAGGGTTGCCGAGCCTGGCACAAGACCGCCGCCGACCACGCGATCAAACTCGGTCATATGGGACAGATGGCGGGGCAGGGCTTTGCGCTCGCCGCGCAAAGGCACAAAGGCGAGGGCGGTGCCCTTCACCTTTCGCCCTGCGCCACTGTGAAGGCCTTTGGGCGGGGCGTCGCCTGTGATCGATTCTTCGACAAGGGTATTCCACGCGCCGCAAGCTTCGCACTTGCCGCCCCATTTGGGGAAGGACGCGCCACAGGTCTGACAAACGAAATGAGAGGATGCTTTGGCCATGAGGCAGAGTTTAAGGGAGAATGGGGGCGGCGGGAAGGGGGTCTACGCCCCCTTGTCATGGTTAATGTATGGTCCATGAAAGTTTTTGGTTTTTGGCGGTGATTTGGTAGCGTCACGCGTGATTGCAGATCAGGAAAGGAAACATGATGACGGATATTAACTCAAAAAGGCAACAAATTGAGACAGCTTTTGATCAAATGGCAAAAACCCCCACAAGCTGGTTTCGCTGGGAACGGTTGTTCGAGGCTATGCAAGCAGATTTATCGGCTGTAACGCCTGAAGATGCAGTGCGTGTTGTCACATCAAGCGCCCAGCAGGGGCCCTGTTGCATGATCAGTGCCCTGTGGGTTCCTCTTTTGCGCCGGGTTAATCCCAATGACCCAACGGGACGTCTTGCTCAAGAAAGCCTTGCTTCCCTCAAGAGCTATGATGACATGCGCGTTCAGCAATTTGCCAAGCGTTTGGAAAAGCGCGCGGCATGGGCCCAGCGCATCAGGAGCCAACTGCGCCCGTAGGCGTTTTATAATCCCTCCTTCCCTTTCTTTTCGGGGGCGGTTATGGTCGGGGTTCTTCAACGAGGAAACTGATCATGCCGCCCCTTTCTTCTTGTCCCTCCGAATGGATTGATCTTGCAAACCGTCTTGCGCAGGCAAGCGGTCCCGTCATCGCGCGTTATTTTCGTAAGCCCTTTGTTGTCGAGGGCAAGAACGACCTTTCTCCCGTGACCGTCGCCGACCGCGAGGCAGAAAAGGCCATGCGCGAGATTCTGACAAAAGAAGCCCCCGGCCATGGCATCATTGGGGAAGAATGGGGCACTGAAAACGAAGGCGCGGAATGGGTGTGGGTCCTTGACCCCATTGATGGAACACGGGCGTTCGCTTCGGGCAAACCTTTATTCGGGACGCTTATTGCCTTGTTGCATGAGGGAGCCCCAGTCCTCGGTGTGATTGATCAACCGATCCTTGGTGAACGCTGGGTGGGGGCAAAGGGACAGCGCACCTCGTTTAACGGCATGCCCTGTGCGGCGCGCAAATGTATGGACCTGTCCCAAATGATTGCCAACCTGGGGCCACAGGCATTCCCCTTTGGCAACGCTGTGTCGCTTGATGCGTATCGTCGCGTTTCAAAAACTGTGAAGACAACAACGGTTGGTGGGGATTGTTATACCTATGGTCTTTTGGCTTCTGGCTTTATGGATTTGGCGATTGAACATGATCTCAAACTTTATGATTTCGCCGCGCTTGTTCCTGTGATTGAAGGCGCGGGTGGTGTGATGACCGATTGGCACGGCCAACCGCTGAACAAGGACTCGGACGGGCATGTGTTGGCGCTTGGTGATCCGGAACGGCTTGCGCAGACGGTCAAACTGTTGGAGGGGGCTTTGTGATCCGTTTGGGAATGATCCTTGGCCTTTTGGGCCTGCTTGTGGCCACGGGCGTGATCGCCTATTCGGGCTATGATGAAGTGATGGACGCCTTGCGTCGCGCAGGCTGGGGCATTATCTGGACCAGCCTTTTTCATATTGTGCCCATGATTGCTTGCGTGATTGGGTGGCGGGCCTTGCTTCCTGGCAAGGTGAAAGCGGGGCTCCCTTTCTTCCTCTACGTCCTGTGGATACGCGCGTCCATCAATAACCTGATGCCTGTGGCGCGCATCGGCGGCGAGATTGTCTCGGTTCGCGTCATGATTAAGCATGGCATGCGTAAATCGCTGGCCGTATCTTCTACCGTGGTTGAAATTACGACCTCGATCATTGCGCAGTTCGTTTTTGTGCTGCTTGGCGTGCTCATGTTCATGGCGCATGTGTCGGACAACAGCCTGTCGGGGCAGTTGTTGCTTGGCGTCGGCGTTTCGATTCCTGCTATCGTGGGCCTAGTGTGGGTCCAGCGCGTGGGGTTTTTCGGATTGTTTGACAAGCTGTTTCACAAACTCTTGCGCGATAAATGGGCCCAGTTTGCGGGCGGCGGGGCACGGCTTGATCATGCAGTGCGAACCATGTACCGGCGGCGCGGTAAAGCTTTTTATTGTTT
>CAYZXV010000107.1:0-4942 GCA_964482525.1 uncultured Rhodospirillaceae bacterium
CCTGACCATCGACGATCCTCATTACCCAACGTTGTTCTACACCCTTTTTCAAACGAAGGTTCTGCGCCCTCTGCGGCGACGCTTCTTGCGCTATCCTTTCGACATTCACGATGCGCAGGCCTTTATCGAAGAGACAAAGGCGCCCTTTGCCCTTTATCCGCTTAACACCGAACCCGAAGTCGCGCTTCTGGCGTTTGGCCGCCCCTACCGCAACCAGATCGAAACCGTGCGCAACATCGCTTCGGCGCTTCCGGTCGGGTGGAAATTGGTCGTCAAAGAACACCCCAACGCGTTTGGTTATCGTTCTGTCGGTTTTTATAAAAAGCTAAAACAAATTCCGAATGTCGTTCTGGCCTCGCACCGCGCCGACACAGGCAGATTGACAGGCGCTTGTGGGCTTTTGGCGCTTGTCTATGGCACCATCGGGCTTGAGGCGATTATTAAGCAGAAACCCGTCATTCTGCTATGCGAAACGCCCTATGGCGTGTTTCCGAAAACGATGGTGCGCTATGCGCCGGATGGCTGGAGACTTGCGAGTGAAATCCGCGAGCTTTTGACGGATTATCGCTACGACGAAACGCAGGTCGAGGCATATATCGCCGCGCATATCGCGACGAGCGTCCGCGCCAATCTGTTTACCGAACTCCTTGGCAAAGGGGGGCGAGTCAAAGGCGATGGCGGTGGATCAACACAGGATCAATTCCGTGCGCTTGCGGTTTATTTACGCACCCGCATTCACGAAGAAGCCTTACGGCTCTCCGACCAAAAGGCCGCATCATGATCCCCATCACAGCCTGCCCCATCTGTGAAACGCGCTTAACAACACAAGTTGCAAACCTGAATGGCGCGGCAAAAGCACGTTATCACGATCTTAGCACACGCAAGTACGGTGGACTAATTGATACATGGGCAGAGGGCTTTGATCTGGGCGTCTTGCGTTGCGAGGCTTGTGGCCACCATGTCTTGTCGCACCAACCTGAGCAAGATGCACTCTTTGTCATGTATGCTGCTGGACGACCCCTGAATGATAACGCGCCCCCGTCCCGCGCCCCAACACCCTTTATGCACAAAGAAATGCGGCGTTTTCGTAAACTCATGCCACAAGCGGAGTCGCCAAGCCTGTTGGATTATGGTTCTGGCTTTGGACGATGGGCCCGCGCAGCGGTAGCCGAGGGCTTTGCCGTGACCGCTTATGAACCTTCGGCTCCACGCGGCCAAGAAGACGGACCGCGTGACTTTGAATTGGTCCATGATCTTGCTGCGCTTAAAGACCGCCGTTTCGCGGCCATCAATCTGGAACAGGTTCTTGAGCATGTACCCGATCCTGTCAAAACGCTGACAGGCCTTCTCCCTTATTGTACGCCGGGAGCTATCTTGCGCATCACCACACCGAATATTCTGCGCACACCCGAAGGAAACGCCCTGTGGGCCGAATGGCCGTTCAATGGAACGCGCGCCCACACCATGTCGCCCTTTGAACATCTGCACGGCTTTACGCCTGCCTCTCTCGCCCTTGCGGCAAGCCAAGCTGGTTTTGCGCCAGTGGCAACCACGCAGCTAGGACGAACCTATCCAATGCTTCAACTGCGCCGTTTCATGGCCCGCTTTTGTTCATCGATGGGGCAAACCTTGCTGCTGGTCCAAGCTCCAGAAAGGTAATTAATATGTTTGGTGCCTATCGTCTCACCCTCGCGTTGTTCGTTATTCTGACCCACATCGGCGGGATCGAGGTTATCGCCGGCATCGGTGTCTGGGGCTTTTTTATGCTCAGCGGTTATCTGATTACCGGTGTTCTTAACACCCGTTATGGATTTAACGGGCCAGGCCTTGTCGGTTTCTGGACAAGCCGCGCGCTCAGGCTCTATCCAACCTATTGGCTGATCTGTGGGATGACCTTTCTGCTTATCACGCTCGGTAGCCCCTTGCTTGACCCCCAAAGCGTGAACACGTCCTTTGGGCCCCTGTCTTCACTGCGAGAATGGCTCTCCGCCATCTTTATCTTTGGCCATACAACACTGGGCGTTGGTCGCGTTGAGCATGCCCTCAGCCCTTCGATCTGGGCTGTTGATGTTGAATTGCTTATGTACATTGTTTCCTGTCTTTTCCTGTCACGCTCCATCGTGGTGGCACGAACAACGACAATCCTTCTTTTTATGGCTTTTCCTGCCCTATGGTATGTCGCCAAAGGGATCATCCGCGCAGGTGACATGGAAACGGGCGGGCAACTTATATACAGCTTCCTACCCGCGGCCCTTTTACCTTATGGCATCGGCGCGACGCTGTGGTTCTATAAAGAACGGCTTAAACCACTCCGCCCCACCTGGCCCCGTTTTGGGTTTATTGCACTTCTTCTCTCCTTGCTCGTCGCCTTCTCGGATCAGTGGAGCATTACGGCAACCTATATTCTCTCCCTGCCCGTTTTGGCCTTTGCCATGACTCTTTTGGCCAACGCGCCGAAGAAAGCACGCCTTAAACGGATCGACGATGTGATGGGGCATATGTCGTATCCCGTATATCTGACACATTTCGCCTGCGCGTACGCCGTGCTGCTAGGTGGTACGGCACTCGGAATCGAACCCCACTTATCCACCCTCACCGAGATAGGTAAACATACCTATACGCCGCAGGGGCTTCTTGCTGTCATAGGGGTTTGCTTTGGTGTTAGCTTTGTTATTGCGCGACTTGTCGAAGCGCCCATGGATGATATTCGTCACCGCGCGGCCAAGGCCGCAATGCACCGATTGAGAACACGCCGATGATCCCAAGTCTTCGCCGCACCCTTTTTAACGTCGGGTCGATATGGATCAACAAGGTTGTGACAATCCTTGTTTCGTTTCTTATCACCGGGATCGCGACACGTTATTACGGGCTCGACACCATGGGGCTTTGGCTGCTTGCCACAAATGCCGCCGCCTATGTGATGTTGTTTGATTTCGGCGCAGCCTCGGCTCTGCCCCGCATTCTCCCCGCTCTTCATGTTCAAAAACGCCATGATGAGCTCAACAGTCTTGTTCGCACGACCTATCTTGCCTCGTGGGGTGTTGCCCTGCTTGGCCTTGCCGCAGTCTTGATCGGGGTTGTTCTGGCGTATGAAGGAGCTTTGCCTTTCAGCGACAGGCCATTCCATGAAACCGTGATTTATGCGCTGGCGTTCGGTTTTGGCTTTGTCGGCCTTCCCTATCGCGCAGGTTTTGGCCTACTTGCCTCTATGCACCGTTTCGACCTTTTTTCGTGGATTGAAATGGCTGGTGGCGTTTTAAAACTGTTATCCGTCGCGCTGACGATCTATCTGCTCCAATCGGGTTTAACGGCCTATGCCATTGCCTCGCTTGTGCCGCCCTTTCTGGCGACCCTCTATCAATACCGGCTTGGCCTCCGGCTGAATGCGGTTTCTCTTAAAGATGGCCAGTTTTCAAAGAAATCTCTTTATGCCGTTCTTGCCCATTGTGGCCCGTCCTTAATCATCACCTTTTCGACCATGCTGTTGATCCAAGGCTCAACCCTTTTGGCTGGGTCAGAACAGGCTGCTTCAGCCGCAATTTATGGCTACCCGCTTCAGCTGGTCATTAGCGCCATGTCGTTCAGCGTATCGATTGGCGCCTTACTCTCCCCGGTTGCGAGTGCCCTTCATGGGGGCAAAGATTATGATCGCATCGCAAAACTCACGCTGCGCTCGACACGCCTGTCTGGAGCTTTATCGGTTGGGTTAGCCCTCGTTCTCCTAACCGCTGGGCCATGGCTCATCCGCCTGTGGCTCGAAGGGCCAAAGGTCAGCGAAGAGCAATTGCGTGATATGACTCTAATCATGCAGGCGCTTGCTGTTGGAAGTGTTTTGCATGCCCCCGCAAATATGATCAAGAGCATGCTGCTCGGCATGGAGAAACAGAGGCTTGCTGCCCTTCTTGAATTATTTGGCACCTTGGTTGGTCTTGCCGCCGGATGGGTTCTTATGGATGTCTTTAGCATGGGCGCATACGGGCTCGTGATTGGGGTTACGATTAGTTACGCCCTGCGCGGAATGATCCTGTTTCCTCTTGCCGGTTCTCGTTCGGCCGCCTTGTCCTATAGCCGTATCCTGATCGATGGATTATTGAAGCCATGCCTTGTGGGAACTCTTGCCTTTTTCACATCACACACCATCACGGGAACACTATTGTCTTCATCCCCCTCTTTTGTGAATGCAGTTGTAGGCTGCACCGTCGCAATCTCTATATGGTCTTCAGGGATATGGCTGTTCGTGCTGGATAACGACAGTAAAGAACTTGTTCGCGCGCGCCTGAGCCAACGACTTGAACGAATCAAGCCCATCCGATAGGGTCCAACCTTCATTTCCGCAGCGGTAATTCCCGATCCCTGCGAAGGTCTTTGGTTTGAATGCGGCATGTCCCACTATCTCTCATCACGATCAGCCACAATCTTGTCCACGGCCTTTGTCTGCGCCTTGCTATATTTATCATTGGCGCCAGGCTATCTGATCCAATTATCATTGGCGGGTCATTGGACCTCCCTTATCCCCACTTATACGGTTAAACCGTTTCTTTTTGGCCTGATCGCCTTTTTGGCAATCCTGTCCCTAAAAACCCCCTTCAGAACCTATTTACCCAACTCTTCTTTAGTGGGTTTGTGGGGTTTGTCTTTGATCGGATTTGTCGCCATCGATGCCGTTCACTATCTGCCAGAAAGGCCTTTTGATGACTGGATAAAATACCTGTTTTATGACAAAGCTTTCAGTTCTTTTCTCGTCATGTCCCTTTGTTTCCTGCTCACACAAGCGGTTTTAACTGCTTTGGGCCATGATCGGACCATGCGTTTCTTTTCATATGTCATCATTACAACGGCTGTATTAACGCTTGCCCTTTTCTTCGCAACACATGCCGGAATATTTCAAACCGCAAAAGCGTTTGGAATAGATTATAGCTTTCTCCAAATCTTTTTAACCAAT
>CAYZXV010000108.1:0-4937 GCA_964482525.1 uncultured Rhodospirillaceae bacterium
ATGAGCATATCGGCAGAAAGGTCGACGCCCTGATCCAGACGCACCCCCGTCATTTTGGCTTGTTCCGATAGGATTTCAGCAATTTGCACATTTGTGAGGACTTCAATTCCCAACGCGCGAAGCGTTTGCGCGATGACCTCCGCGCCCGCCGCGTCCATTTGCAGCGGGAGCAGATAAGCCCCACGCTCAATGATTGTGACTTTTATTCCAAGGTCGCGCAGATGCCGCGCCAACTCGATGCCCATCAAGCCACCGCCAACGATCAAACCCTTTTGGGAAGTTTTAATGTTGGCCGCGATGGCACGCACATCGTCAAGATTGCGAAAGACGTGGCCTAAAGAAGCGTTCGCAATCGGCGGACGAACAGGTTGCGAGCCCGTCGCCAAAACCAGCGCATCGAACACCACGTTTCCGCCCTTCGCAAGCTCAATGCAATTACTTTTCACATTTAGAGCCTCAGCGCTATCGTGAAGATAACTGATTTTGATCTTCTCTGGAAATGTCGGCGGGGTAAAACGAGGAAGCGTCGTTTCATCATGTAAGGCAGAAGCAAGATTGACCCGATCATAAGCCACAGAACCTTCGTTGCTCACCACAACAATTTCGTCGATCCCGACATTGTCATGATGACATTCTTCGGCCATGACCTCCAACAACCGCTGGGCAGCCATGCCATAACCTACCACCACAACCTTCTTTGCGAGCATTCAGAAATCTCCTTTAGGACTTACGTCGTTGCTTTTGCCTCGCCGCGAATCATAATGAGCAACATCTTAAATTTTCCCTGCGGCATAACCGCGTGTGGGATATTGGCGGGGAGCAACAACGTTTCCCCCTCATTAAGAAGCTGCCTTTTATCTTTAATGGATATCTCTGCCTGTCCTTCAACGCCAATCACCAGCGCATCAAAAGGTGCCGTGTGCTCGCTAAGCCCTTCACCTTCATCAAAGGCGAAGAGAGTCACGTTGCCGGAAGAGTTTTTGACCAGCATTCGACTTACAACGGCCCCAGCCTGAAAGGATAACATCTGTTTCAAATTCTGTTTTTCTGTCATGGGGGTCTGGTTTTCCATTTTTTCCTCACTGGTTTTGGTTTGAAAGGGTTGGGGGCGACAAATCTGCCAAGCTTTTTCCTTCGCCAGCCTCCTCAACCGTTACGCCATCGCGTATACGATAGATGCGCTTAAAAGTTGGAATTATTTTCTCGTCATGTGTCACGACAATGACCGCTGTATCAAATTGGCGAGCCATGTCGTTTAAGATACGGATTACGGTCATGGCTCGCTCAGAATCCAAAGGGGCTGTAGGCTCATCAGCCAGAATGAC
Organism: uncultured Rhodospirillaceae bacterium; assembly: GCA_964482525.1. Classification (GTDB taxonomy): domain Bacteria; phylum Pseudomonadota; class Alphaproteobacteria; order UBA9219; family UBA9219; genus UBA8914. Next base: position 1,326 of record CAYZXV010000108.1, read on the forward strand.
GGGGGGATGATTGACTAGTCCGCGAGCAATGGCAACACGCTGCTGTTCTCCCCCAGATAATTGGGAAGGCATGGCCTTCGCCCTGTGTTGAATGTCCAGAGCAACAAGCAAATCCAGAGCCTGCCGTCGGGCCTCTTTGTTTGGAACACCAGCCAACATGGGCAACAAGGCAACATTGTCCGTTACATCCAGAAAAGGAATAAGATAGGGAGCTTGAAAGACAAAACCGATCTTATCTCGCCTCAACGCACGCAGGTCTTTAACATTCCATCCATCATTATAAATAACTTCATCACCTAACGTCATGCGACCTGCCGTTGGATCGATGACAGCGCCCAGACATTTTAGGAGCGTGCTTTTTCCTGAACCAGAGGGGCCAATCAAGCCAACTACTTCGCCTGAAGACACCTCCATATCTATCCCTTTTAGGGCGTCAACTGCCGTTTCGCCTTGTCCGTAACGCTTTTTAAGCCCTTGGATATGGATTCCCGTTCTCATGATCCTAGCCTCCTATCGCTTCGGCAGGATCAACTTTAAGGGCTATGCGTATGGCCACCGTGCTGGCAAGAACACAAATAATCATAACGGCGAAGAACCCAGCGATAGAATCCATGGGCACCAACAAGATATACTTTGGAAAATAGGGGGCGGCATAGGTTGCCGATATTTTCCCAACAACAAATCCGATCATTCCCAAGACAAGGGCCTGTTGAAGAATCATCGCTGCGATGGTTCTGTTGCGCGTCCCAATGAGCTTAAGAACTGCAATTTCTCGAATCTTGTCCATCGTCAGTGTATAAATAATAAAGGCGACAATCGCGGCGCTGACAACGGCAAGAATAACAAGAAACATTGCAATTTGTTTGGCTGATGTTGCAATAAGTTTTCCAACAAGAATCTCTTCCATCTCTGCTTTCGTATAGACCGTCAAGCGTTTCCAACGGCGAATGGATTCCGCAACGTCGCTCTGCGCGTAGCCTTGTTTAACGGTTATCAAAACGGCATTGACAAAGGTGTTTGTGCTTTGCGAGGCAATCACTGCATCCAGCAGATCGGGAACATTCGGACGATTAAAAGATGGATTGTTTTCTGTACGGCGGCGTCCTTGCCAGATGGCATCGTTGTCTTTTAGAAACTGCGCCTCTTGCGCATCTTTCAGGGGAACAAAAATCATGGGGTCGCCGCTTGAAGAGACCATCCTCCTCGTTAGCCCAACAACCTGATAGGTGTTTCTTCGTATAGAAATATGATCCCCAAGATTAAAACCCGTGGCGATATCGGCAACCGCTTCATAATGTGCCCTTGTAATTTGCCTTCCAGCCACAAGATAAGGGGGCCATCCGAGCGTGCCATTTTTATGGCCCATCACAATCCCAACGACCATAGCGCGAACATCTTTTGGGCCTCTTCGAACTTGCATCGTCAGATAAGTGATATTCGCAGCCTCGGAAACGCCCTTCATAGCCAGCAAACTGCGATAAACATCGTCGTTCAGATTAGATGCCTCCGCATAAGGGCCAAGCGTGCCCCTTTGCACGACCCACATATCAGCGCCGCTATTATTGAGAAGAGCCTTCCCGTCATCAACCATGCCGCGATAGACGCCAGCCATAGTCAGCGTAACGCCAATTAATAGGCCAAGACCAATACCGGTAAAAACAAACTTACCCCACGAATGAAGAATATCCCGTCCGGCAAGGCTTATCATTTTCGAACCGTAGGAATTTCTTGAACGATGCGAATGCTGTTGTGACGAGACAAGGGTTTTTCGCTATATACGACGATTTCTTCCCCCTCCTTAATTCCCTCCTTCACTTGAACGTTTCCATCAAGATCAGACTCTCCAAGCTTAACGATAACAAAAGACAAGTGGCCTTGCTGTAACGTCCAAACGCCCGTCTTTCCCTCGTCGCGGTGAATGGCGGCATTCGGAATGACCGGCAGAGGATCCAGCGCAGGCAGTTGAATGGTGATTTCCGTAAGCTCTCCTATCGGTGGCAAAGGAGAAGGGACTTCCTGAAAAACAATTTTGGTTATGGTTTCTTCTGTTACCGAGTCCGCCTTCGGTTCAACGCGATAGACGCGACCCTTTAGTGGGCGTTCTTTGCGAGAACGCAAGACAATATCGGCAGGCAACCCTTCCGTTAAATTTTGTGTGTTCGTCTGGTCAAGGCGGGTGTTAATCCATAAGGTTTGCGGATCAATAATCTCAATAATAAGCTGTCCCGCGACAATAGTTGTCCCCGGATCGGCATCACGAAGGGCAACTATTCCATCTGCAGGGGAAACGAGTTTGAGATTATTGCGTTGGGCAAGAAGCGCGTCATGCTCCGCATACGTACGACCAAGTTCTTCGTTTGCGGCAACAAAAGCTGCCTCTGCTATTTGTAACTCTTGCTTTTTGGTAACATACGTCTCGTCACTTGTTGCACGAGAAGCCGACAGTTTCATATAGCGCTGTTCTTGGGTTTGTGCATAAGCGCGACGAACTTCGGCTTCATTTCTTAACGCCTCGGCTTTCTTACGAGCAGAGTCTAAAGCTCTGATCTTGTCATCAAGATCAATCGGATCCATTTCGCCAACAATTTGGCCTGCTTTGACGAAATCACCGACATGAACATCTAGGGTTTTGATCCGTCCAGAAGACGTTGGACCAATTTTATAAGTATAACGCGCCTCAACAATACCAATACCAAAGATTGCAGGGGATATTCTTTGTGATTTAACCGTCGTGCTTGTTACATCAACGGGAGCCAAAGGCCCAGAGCGCACTCCAACATACACAAACAGAATAAGCAGGAGGCCAAGCACGCCACCTACAAAAAACACGCGGCGCTGAAAACCAAACTGTTTCATGACATCCCTCTACTGATTCCGCGTCGATAAATCTTGAAAACTTTCGTCGCCTCGCGCTGCATCTGTGATACGTCTCCCGCAATGAGCGACTGCATGACCAAGCCTTGTATCGTGCCTATAAACAGGATCGAAGCCGCCTCTACATCTAGGACCGAGGCGATTTCACCTGCTTTTTTCCCCTTCTTAAGGATATCCTGAACCCGATGACGATAATGCTCGATAAGTTTCTGCACAACGCATTTAGCAGGTGTCGATCCGGCACGTTGTAGTTCGCCAAACATCATGCGCGGCACACCGGGGTGTTCCATCGCAAACTTGACATGGCTCATAAACAAAACCTCCAGCGCTTTCAAAAAAGAGCAATCCTCGATAGTCGCTTTGTCTATGCAGTTGATTAGTTTTTTTGCGGCCCACTGCAGCACCGTCTCCCAAATAGCCTCTTTGTTCGGGAAGTGGCGAAAAAGAGCCCCTTGCGTCACATTCATATGCTCGGCTATCGCCGCTGTAGTAATTTCGCTGGGATTCTGGGAGCCTGCCAAAGTCAAAACAGCCTGAATCGTAGCATCTTTTCGCTTATCTGCAGAAAGGTGTTCCGTTCGAGTTTTCACTTTTGATCCCCATAAGATAGTAACCACTCACTACCATAGCGCCGGATCATGTGAATGGCAATGTCGTTGATGTTGGATTCTATGACTATCTATGTGCGGCTGTGCCGTTGCCCTGTCAGCCAGCCACAGAATCTTCACGTTTCATTTT
>CAYZXV010000109.1:0-4933 GCA_964482525.1 uncultured Rhodospirillaceae bacterium
TCTGTGGGGCAAATCAAACTGTCGTTGAAGCTGGAGGGTTCGCGCGTTAGTCTGGCAGTTGCGGATAATGGGCGCGGCCTTCCTCCGGTTGAGGAACGCGAAAAACTGACCGAGCCTTATGTCACGACTCGCGCCAAGGGAACTGGCCTGGGGCTTGCCATCGTTAAAAAGATTATGGAAGATCACAAAGGAAGCTTAGAATTAAGCGATAACCCAGGGGGGGGCGCTGTTATTGCGCTTATCTGGCCAAGGTATCAGGAACCCTCCGTAGCGGCCTAAAGGGATATTTTGGTAGAAATGAAAAATCTGATATCCTTAGGATGAATCTGATTCTATTTGGCTTTGGAACATAGGGGTGAAGGCAAGTCCATGAGTTCGACTGCAAAAGACAAAAGCCTAACGAATGACATTCTGATCATCGATGATGAAGCGGATATCTGCTTGCTGATCGAAGGTATTTTGAATGACGAAGGCTGGAAAACCCGCAAGGCTAACAGCGCCGAAAAGGCGCTCGCCGAAATCGCGTCGCGTCGTCCCAATTTGGTCATCCTTGATATCTGGCTGCAAGGCAGTGGCATGGACGGCATGCAGTTGCTTGATCGATTGGTGCGCGAGCATCCCGAAGTGCCCGTGATTATGATCAGTGGTCATGGAAACATCGAAACCGCCGTTTCGGCAATCAAGCGCGGCGCGTATGATTTCATTGAAAAGCCATTCAAAGCCGATCGTCTTGTCCTTCAGGTTCAACATGCTTTGAGTACGGCGCGTCTTAAGCGTGAGAATGAGGAGTTAAAGGCGCGCGCCGGCACGGATGGCGATTTGGTTGGAAAATCGACCTCTGTGGCACAGGTGCGTCAGATCGTTGATCGCGTTGCGCCGACCGGAAGTCGGGTTTTGATTCTTGGTGCATCGGGGGCAGGGAAAGAAGTGGTCGCTCGCTGCATACATGCGCGATCCAAGCGCGCAGATGGTGCCTTTATCGTCGTGAATTGTGCCCTTCTTCGTCCGGAGCAAATTGATAGCGAGCTGTTCGGGGTTGAGGGCGATGCCTCGGGGCAAGGACGTAAAGTTGGCCTCTTTGAGCAGGCGCATGGCGGCACACTTTATCTGGACGAAGTCGGTGACATGCCGCTTGAGACCCAAGGGAAGATCGTTCGCTTGCTGCAGGAACAGGTGTTTTCTCGTGTCGGTGGCACGGCGCGAGTCGAGGTTGATGTGCGCGTGATTGCCTCAAGCAATCAGGATCTGAAACTTAAGATGCAGGCGGGTGAAGTTCGGCAAGATCTATATTACCGTCTGAACGTTGTGCCGATTGTTATCCCCTCACTATGTGATCGGCGCGAAGACATCCCGATGCTTGCGCAGTACTTTTTAACTCGCGCGGCAGAAACCGCAGGTCTGGCCAACCGCACGCTTGGCGAAGATGCTCTTGCCGCGCTTCAGGCCTATTCATGGCCCGGCAATGTGCGCCAGCTTCGCAATGCGATGGAATGGTTGCTTATCATGGCGCCGGGAAGCACGAACGAGATTATTCGTGCCGACATGCTGCCGCCCGATATCATGGCCTCGACTTCGGATGTTCTGAAGTGGGAGAAGGGCGGCGAGATTATGACCCTGCCCCTGCGCGATGCACGCGAGATGTTCGAGCGTGAGTATTTGCTCGCACAGGTTACGCGCTTTGGGGGCAATATTTCCCGTACGGCTAACTTTATCGGCATGGAGCGTTCGGCCTTGCATCGCAAGCTTAAACTTCTGGGCGTGCATGGCGGTAGCGCGGCTGACGCGCAAGCCGATGCGATGGATAAGGCAAGCTGAAGCTTTTTTTTCAGATTTATATCCGCGCCAATCCTTTGTTTGCTCCGTTTCTGGAAAGGATACCTCTATGATCGATCATAAAGACTCAAAAGCGGATAAGGCTGCACGGTGCTCGACCACGACATGTTGTTGTAACCTGCCCGAAGGTGCCGCATGCCGTTGCCGTTGGGTTCTTATCGCCCTTATGTGTTTGGTTCTCGCTTTCGGGGCCTATTACTTGGCCGCGCCGGAGACTATGGCGGTCAAAACCGTAACCCTTGTGCGTCAGGACGGGACCGCCTTCCCAATTGAGGCCGAAGTCACGGCGACGCCGGAACAAATGGAACGTGGTTTAATGGAGCGGACGGAGTTGCCGGAGGGAAAGGGCATGCTTTTTCCGTTTGATCCACCCCGTGAGGTAACCTTTTGGATGAAAGACACGCCCCTTCCTCTTGATATTCTTTTCATTGAGCGTGGGGGGAGAATCATTCGCATCACGGAGGCCAAACCCAATGATGAAACGCCGCTACCTTCCGGTGGCATTGTAACCGCTGTTTTGGAAATTAAAGGCGGGGAAGCCAAGCGCCTCAGACTATCGGTGGGCGATGTTGTGCGTTGAGCAGAACGGTGATCAGGGGGCGGACCTTCTTTTCATATACGTAACGACGCCGAATCGCGAGGCGGCCATGAAGATCGCGCATGACGTCATAGGCGAGAAGCTTGCGGCTTGCGCCAATGTCCTTGGGCCTATCGCTTCAGTCTTTTTTTGGGAAAACGTAGTGAGAGAAGAGGGAGAAGTCGCTCTGATTCTCAAAACAACGCGGGCCCATTATTCTGCTCTAGAATCCCGCATTCGGGCTTTGCATCCCTATGAAACTCCGTGTATTGTCGCGTGGCCCGTGCCCATGGGGAACGTGGCGTATGTTGATTGGATTCAAAAAACGGTGGGCGATACATGTTTGCGCAAGTAAAGACGACGCAAGAGCAGGAGGATGAAAACGTGGAACCCTCATTGGAAAAATATATGGAAGACTCCGCTTTGCTGTTGCGCCAAACGGGAACATTTGTCTCTCAGGCTGCGATGGACGAAGCGGTTCATTTGTGCGTCAAGGCGCTTGAAGGAAACTTGCCCATTTTGGTTTGCGGCAACGGCGGCTCAGCGGCCGATGCGATGCATATCGCGGGCGAACTGGTCGCGCGCTTCCTCAAGGAACGTCGCGGGCTCAACTGCATTTGCCTATCTTCGAACCCCGCGATGCTGACCGCGTGGTCGAATGATTATGGGTATGAGACGGTTTTTTCACGCCAGGTCGAAGCGCATGGATTCGCTGGGGGGGTCTTGATTGGTATTAGCACCAGCGGCAATTCTCCCAATGTGTTGAAAGCGGTCGAAAAGGCCAAGGAAATGGGCCTTCATATCGTCGGTCTCACAGGAAACGGGGGGGGCAAGATGGCCTCTTTGTGTGATGTTCTGTTGGATGTGCCTTGCAAGCATACCCCGCTGATTCAGCAAGCGCATGCCTGCCTCTACCATTATATGTGTGAAAAAATCGAAGAATTGGCCACAAAGGATGAATAAGGATTCTTGGGGGGATAATTAAAAAAATGAGTGATTTCAAGATGTAATGACCATTTAGCCGGAATTGCGAAAAGCAAGGATTGAAGTTGTCCGGTTTATGGATTATGTCCTCTCACCTCGTCGGGGCGTAGCACAGCCTGGTAGTGCGCATGTTTTGGGTACATGAGGCCCCCGGTTCGAATCCGGGCGCCCCGACCACCCTTCGCCTTCGGCTTCGGGCGGCTTACGCCAGTAAGTCACCCGAAGCCGATCTTAGCTGAAAAACAGGACCACTATAGCCTTATGTCGAGGTCCTAAGATGTTGTGGTAGATGGCCTTGTGCAGGAAAGATAAGGAGTGGTTGCCGTGTTGTTTTGGGGAGTTGTGCTTGCGTTTCTTCTCGCCGTGGCCTCATGCGAGTATTACGCATGGCGAACTGGAGTGCCCACCATGACCTCGTGGCCATCGGTTCGGAAAAAGATGATCGAGCTAATCGTTGCCGAGGCGTCAGAGCGGCCAAAGGCAGGCCCGGTGTTTCGGGTTCTGGATCTTGGTTCTGGGACAGGGAAATTATCGCTTGAAATAGGCCGAGCCCTCCCGCAGGCAGAGATTGTTGGGATCGAGCTTTCCGTGGTGCCGTATTATCTATCTTTGATCCGTTGCGCTCTGTGGCGCGTTCCCAACGCCACCTATTGTCGTGAAGACTTCTGGCACACAGACATATCAGGCTATGACGCCGTGGTTATTTATATGACGAGTAAGATCCGGGATCGCATGAGCCAAAAATTGAGGGATGAGTTGTCCCCCGGAGCTTTAGTCCTTGTAAACGAAACGCACCTCAGCGGCGGTTGGTCGCCATCTGGCATTCATCGGGTTGGGTTGATGGGGGTCGAGGTTGTTGTGTACAGGAAGAAATAATCCGGCACGTCCCCTCTAGTTGAGACAGTGCGGCGGTTTATTCACGCAAACCAATTATCTCACATACACGTGGATCTCGGCGACTTTGGCGTCTTGCGTTTGGGTGCTGGCCATCGTGATGCGCGATGGGGCAAGGCCGAGCTGGACGAGCGCGCGTTTGACACCTTCGGCATTGCGGCGGACTTGCTCTTGCATCCGGGCAAGCTCGGAAGGCTCGCCGCTTGCAGGCGTAACGGCAACCACAGAAAACTCTGTATCAGCTTTGCGCTGAAGGACGTTGCCAACGGCGGCAGAAAGCTGCTGTTCATATTCGACGTTGGGTTGATTATACCTGATTAAAACCAAAAGGCGCCCTGTCGAGGGCGCCGCAGGTTCGTCCCCGGACCGTATAATAGGCGGCGACGTATTATATCCTCCAGACTCTTGCATGTAGTCCCTTGGTGACATAGGGGCAGGGCCAACGCTGCCAGTTGTCACGGGCGCCGCCGGAGCTGCGCTTGGGGCCGGAGCTAACCCGCCTGAGCGAAGAAGTGGCCCGTTATTTTGAACAGGCGGTAAAGACATGACGGGGGCGGGATTCACAATCACAGGTCGATTAGCAACGCTGTTGCCCAAGAGTTCGCCGCGTGTAATGGCGAAGGCCAAGGCCTGAAGGTTCGTGCG
>CAYZXV010000110.1:0-4900 GCA_964482525.1 uncultured Rhodospirillaceae bacterium
GCGAGGTCACGAATGCCGGGGAGCTGGCTTGTGCCGCCAGTAAGCACGGCGCGTCGACCTGCAACTTCTCCAAGCCCGCTTTTCGCAAGGCGTGCGCGGACAATTTCAAAGATTTCTTCAAGCCGTGGTTGAATAATTCGGATGAGGTGCGATTTGGGAAGGTGGTTTGCGTAAGCGGGTTCTTCTTCGCCAACCTGGGGAATGTCGATAATCTCGCGTTCGTCTGCGGAAGAAAGCGCTGCATTGCCATGCAGGGTTTTCATGCGTTCGGCATGCGCGAAGGGCGTAGTAAGGCCGCGCGCAATATCATTCGTGATATGAAGGCCGCCAAGTGGGATGCCGTCACAGAAAATCATGTGACCATCGAAGAAAATGCCGATGCTGGTGGTGCCTGCACCGATATCTATCACGGTGCAGCCTAAATCCATTTCATCTTCAACAAGACAGGCCATGCCGCAAGCAAGTGGCGTTGCGATAAGGCGTTCCACTTCCAAATGGCAGCGCGCGACGGCGGTTTCCAGCGTGCGCGTCGGGCCGAAGGCAGCGGAGACAAGGTGATAATCGGCTTGTAAGTTATGACCGATCATGCCAAGCGGTTCGCGGATGCCGCGCTGGCCGTCCAGCGCGTAATGGACCGGCAGTGTATGCAAAAGGTCCATGGAGTGGCCCTCGATATCTTCGGCGGCCATGGTTTGCGCTTGCGCGACAAGGCGATCCATGTCGTTTTCGGTGATTTCGCGCCCGCTGAGCGGCAAGGCAACACCAACCGTTTGAGAGAGGAGGAGGGGCCCCGCCACATTCACAATCACGCGGTCGAGGGTTTCCCCGGCCATTTGTTCTGCTGTGGCGACAGCTGACGAGACCGCACGGCCCAAGCTTTCCATATCCGCGACGAGGCCAGCACGGATGCCTTCTGAAAGCTGGTGGCCAATGCCGACCACGTGAGGTTGCCCCTGATCATCAAGGCGCGCGATAAAACAGGCAATTTTGCTTGTGCCGATGTCAAGGGCGGCAAACACGTCGCCTTGCGTGGCGCGTGGTTTGTTAAAAAGCCATTGGGTCAAACGGTTCATGGGGTCGTCTCTTCCTTTGGCGTGGCGGCGTTTTCTGTTTGAGCGGGTTCGATGGCCATGCGGTCCGGCAGGCGCAGATCGATAGTCTTAACGCTGTGATCGAGGATCTGCTTTTCCTGAATCAAAAAGGTCAGCTTCGTCAAGGCTTTTTCGATCCCCTCTTCGGGAAGGCGAACAAGAACGTTGGGGTAGAGATATAAATTCCAGCGTCGTTCGCCAACACGCGCGGCTGCTTTAAGGGCACGGGCAGCAACGGGGTACTTCTGAAGAACGGTAAGAAGGTTTCGCGTTTGCTCGGGCGCAGCATTTCCCACGACGAGAGGTAGCGTGCCAAACAGGTCGCTTCGTGCGGTTGGGATCTCCTGCCCGTCGCGATCGATGACAAGGGTTTTATCCCCGTTTTGCCACCTCGCAATCGGTTGCCGTTCTGTAAGTGTTATAATTATTTTTGAAGGCAGACTGCGCAGGATTGATGCCTCGGCAACCCATGGCAGCGCGATGATGTTTTCATGGGCTTTTTGAGGATCAAAAAGGAATATGGGGCTGCCCGCACGGACGCCGAGGGCATCAAACAAGGCCTTGCGGTCGGTGTAATGACGCCCTTCGACCGTGACGTCTGTCACGGCAAAGCCCATGATGCGACTGGCTTCAACCATAGAAACAAACGTGTTGTGGACAAGAGCATGCGGCCAACGCGAACGCCATACCCACGAGACCAGCATAATGACTGTGATTGTGCCGAGAATGAGCAGCGCAAGACGCACGCCAAAACTCAACCGACGCGGCGGCATCGGAGCCGCCACGAGGCGTTGTTGACGGATGCTGCCTCGCAGGGGTTTTTTCTTTTTTAGGATGGGCATGTTGGGTGATCCAGCATCCAAGTAATCAACTCATGAAAAGCTATGCCTGCGTGCGCGGCTTGCTCTGGTAAGAGTGATGTTGGGGTAAGGCCAGGCTGTGTGTTCAGTTCAAGGAAATGAAGGCCTTCAATCCCTTTCGATTCATCCCAACGGAAATCGGCGCGCGCCGCGCCAGCGCATCCCACAGCTTCATAGGACAGAACAGCAAGGCGCATCGCCTCGTCGTAAACGGGTTTTGGTAGGGGCGCGGGGACGAGATGCTCTGTTTCCCCGCCTGTGTATTTGGCTGTGTAGTCATAAAATTCGTGCCCTTTGGGGCGGAGTTCTGTGACGCCCAGTGCGCGCGCGCCCTCAGGCTCCCCAAGCACTGCGACGGTTAGTTCACGACCGGGAATAAAGGTTTCGATAAGGACCGTTTCGCCATAAATCCATCCATCTTCTTCGATATGGTTCTTTCCCTCGTCCGTTTTGATGACGCGTACGCCGACGCTGGACCCCTCGTTGGTTGGTTTGATGACAAAGGGGACGGGCAGTGGATAACCGTTTGCGAATATTTCTTTGCGCGTGATCACGACACCTTTGGCACAGCGAACACCCGCTTGCGATACCACGGCTTTCATAAGTGGTTTGTCCATCGCAATGGCCGAAGCGAGTACGCCAGAGTGCGTATAGGGGATGCCAATGAACTCAAGGAGGCCCTGCATCGTTCCATCTTCGCCCACGCGGCCATGCAGGGCGTTAAAAATCACGTCTGGCTTGCCGCCGGATTGAAGGGTCAAGGCTTGCACAAGGCCCATGGCGTCGCGTTGGACATCGATGGCAATAACTTCGTGACCCATCTCGCTCAGGGCTTTACACACGGCCCCGCCACTGACTAGCGAGACTTCACGTTCAGCCGACCATCCTCCCATAAGAACGGCTACACGTTTTTTCGTCTTGCCGGCGCATCCTTTACAACTTTCGGTCATGGGGCTCCTCCTCCTTGCTCAGGGTAGGCCGGTTCGCCGATAATGCGCACTTCCCAACGCAGATCGATCCCCGACATTTCTTTGACGCGGCGGCGGACGGTTTCCCCCAGCGTTTCAAGATCGCTGGCCGTCGCATCGCCGGAGTTTATCATAAAATTGCAGTGAAGCTCGGACATAATTGCGCCACCAACTCGAAGCCCACGGCAGCCAGCTTTATCGATTAATTCCCACGCTTTATGCCCTTCGGGGTTGGCAAAGGTCGATCCGGCTGTCCGTTGCCGGGTTGGTTGAGCCGCCCGGGCAGCCCCAACAGCTTTCATGCGCTCTTCGATTTCTTCGGGTGTGCCTTTCTTGGCCTTAAGGGTGGCTTCTAAAAAGACCCAATCTTCGGGGGCTGTGCTTTTCCGATAGGAGAATCCCATGACCTCTGGACCGATTGAGTTAATACGCCCTTGGCGGTCAATGTACGTAATACTCGTGACAACATCCTTGATTTCCTGCCCGTGCGCTCCGGCATTCATGCGCAGGGCCCCACCCAGCGCCCCCGGTATGCCATGGAGAAACTCAAGGCCAGTCAGCGAGGCGTCCTTGGCGGTGCGGGCAATGTTCGTGTCAAGGGCACTTGCTCCGGCTTTGATCGTTTCGCCTTCGACCGTGATCTTTGCGAAAGCAGGGGATAGTTTGATGACAATGCCCCGAATTCCGCCGTCGCGAACCAGAAGGTTTGAACCAACGCCAAGAACGGTTAGAGGCATGTCTTTGGGGCAGGTGGAAAGAAATAGGGCAAGGTCATCGGCGTCAGCTGGTGAGAACATAGCATCAGCTGGCCCCCCGACTCGCAGCCAAGTGTGCGCCTTCATCGGGGCGTCAAAAACGACCTTGCCCCGAAACGTGGGCCCAGGAGAGGAGAAAAAGACGTTAACAGAAGAGCGGATCATTTCGTTCAAAATCAGATAATTGCCTTAAGTTCCTCAGGAAGGGCATAAGCCCATTGTGAGACCGTTCCCGCCCCAAGACAGATAACATAGTCACCTGGTTGTGCGAGTTTTGCGACGGTCGCGGCCAAGTTTGAAGGATTGTCCAAGATAACGGCTTCCCGATGACCATGGGCCAAAAGGCCTTCGACAAGGGCTTCTTTACTTGCGCCTTCAAGGGGGGATTCCCCGGCCGGGTAAACATCGGCCACGACGACGCAATCAGCATCATTAAAGCAGGTGCAGAACTCTTGAAACAAGTTCTTAAGACGCGAATAGCGATGGGGTTGGACGACGGCGATGATCCGGCCTTCGGGGTTTTTGGCTTGTAGGGCTGCTTTGAGCGTTGCGGCTATTTCGACGGGGTGGTGAGCATAATCGTCGACGACGGTGATGCCGTTCACTTGTCCTGTTCGTGTAAATCGTCGTTTCACCCCTTCAAATTTCTGAAGGGCGCGCCGCATGGCTTCGCCATCAAAGCCGAGCGACCAACCGACAGCCAACGCGGCAAGGGCATTTTGGACGTTGTGTTGTCCAATAACGGGCAGATGAACTCCTTCAAGGACGGTTGTTTGATCTGTCTTGCGGCAAGTCATATGGACGTCAAAGGTGCTGCCGCTTTGTTCGGCCCTGATGTTCATCGCGCGCACATCCGCTTGGGGCGAGAACCCGTAAGTCACGATCTTGCGATCTTGAATGCGGGCGAGCATAGCTTGGACTTCCGGGTGGTCGATGCATAAGACCGCGAACCCGTAAAAGGGGATGTTCTCAACAAAGGTCGCATAGGCCCGGCGCACCGCATCGAAATCGTGATAGTGATCCAGATGCTCTGGATCCATATTGGTAACGATACAAACGGTTGCGGGGAGCTTTGTGAAGCTGCCGTCGGATTCATCGGTTTCAACGACCATCCAATCGCCCGAACCCAGACGCGCATTGGTGCCATAGGCATTGATGATGCCGCCATTGATCACGGTGGGATCTAAACCGGCTTCGTCAAAAAGGCTCGCAACCATCGAGGTTGT
>CAYZXV010000111.1:0-4890 GCA_964482525.1 uncultured Rhodospirillaceae bacterium
AGGATTCAGAATCTCATGGAACTTCTTGTGTTTCTCTGAGAGGTACGGCTTGCCAGTGGTTCCATAGACACACGGCTCGTAGCACTTATTGAAAGCAATCTTCGGTGTCGGGTTGATGCCGTTCTTCACCCACAATGCCGTTCGCTTATAAGCGATACCCAATTCCTCATAGAGGTACTGGAGCATACCGACATATTTCTGGTCACAGTACCAGAAGTGGTGAGCGTCTTTTTCACTGACCGACAACGCACTTTGCATGACGGACTTGAGGAAGATACGAAACTCAGTGTTTGTTTTCTTGTCGTCTACCGTACCGCCGTAGTTGGCGTTTCCTCCCACGCCCTTGTTGTAATCGAGAGAGATGTTGTATGGCGGGTCGCAGTAAACGGTCTGGATTTTCTGCTCACCAAGGAGTCGAGCGACAACTTCCTTATCAGTGCTATCACCACAAACAAGACGATGCTTACCCAGAGCGAACATATCGCCCGTTTTAATATCAGTCTTCTCGGCTTCCTTCACTGCTTTCACTTCATCAAAGCTGTCGTCTTCAAGTTCAAGGACATCGTCCCATATATCGGAGAGGTCACCATCATCGAAGCCAATATCTAGGAGAAATGATGTATCGAAGCTCTTTAGAAGTTCGTAGTCCCATGAGCCTGTGTTGCGATTGGAACGCAAGAGATACTCCTTGAATTCGGACGTGGTGAGCAGGCGATTCGGGACACGGACTTCAATTTCTTCTTGCCCACGCCCGAGTGCCTGCATAATCTTCAGTCGAGCGTGTCCCGCCACTACGGTATTATCCGTATTGATAGCGGGAATCTCGACCAGATTAAATTTAGTAATACTTACCTCGAGGTCACGGCGTTGCTTATCGGAAAGCGTACGCGGATTCTTCTCGTAGGGGATGAGGTCGTCGACGAGACGACTCTCGGTGTGCCATGTAAGTTTGGCTGACATAAGTGTTATAGAGGCTTGTTAGCTTCCTCTACACACCTCTGCTGAGATTTCAGGCTTAGCGGTTTCTAGTCGTCAGAATAGATGTCGACGTATTGCTTTCCTGATGCGTGAAGTTCCCCGTCACCACGCATAACGGGTTCTGGTCGGAGTCTGAATTTTGGTCGGTATCCAAGTTCGGGTGAGTATGGTTCAAACGGCTCTTCCTGTATTCCAAAGACTGAGCGGAGATTTTTTGCTAGGTCACTCTTTTGCTTCTCGACACTATTTTCAGTGTTTACCTCACACACCTTCATGAGGTGTTCCTTTGTGAAAACAATCGTGTGTGGTGTTTTATATTCTTCACCAACCGCAAGCACTCTGAGCAGTCCCCAGAGTTTATTGGGCTTATTCCATGAGGTGTTTGCTCTGCCGAACTCTAGTTGCTCGTAGCTGTATGTACCAATATGGGTATCTTTGTAGCTGACGTCGATATCGTATTCATTTTTGAAGGCAATCGTGATGTCTGTCCATGTAGCACCCACTGGTAGTATCACTTTCGGCTTGGAGAACAACACTTCTTTCTTCGTTTTCGGTTTGGGAGTTGTTTTTGGTTTAGTCACAACAACCTCTTCTTCTATAGCTTCCTCAGTAGACCCGTACACTTCACGGTAAATCTTCTGCATTTCAGCGAGAAAGCGGAGCGTGGGCATGATGGGCTCAATACTCTTGCGTACTTGGTCCTCAATTTTCTTCCTCTGTGTGAGAGCGTCACGGAGGAGGGATAGTGTGTAATCGTTGTTCATATACCTCTATTATACTAAAAGTCATTTCTGACTATCGTTTTCAGTCATTTCAAATGCAATACCCTTGTTTGTAGCCGTATAATGCAAAATCCCAGAAATGCCTTGGGGGTGTACGTTATGTCCGATTTCTCAATAAAAATATCTTCTGTGGATGGTTGAGAACGAGTAAAATACATTCATTAAGAGAAAAACTGCCATCAAGAAGCTCAACTCTTTACTTCAAACTCATACCCCCGAGACCTTCACGAGCTCATGGATTTTTCAGCAGTCTCAACCACTCTATAAGTACTTCTCACAAAACTTCCGCACCGAACAAGACACGATTGATTGGGATTCAATTACGGAAAAGATAGACCGTCCATACCAACGAAGGTGGCGACGACATCGCATTAAGAAGATTCGGTTTTATGAAAAACAAGAAGAGGTAGACCGAGTACTCGTCAAATATAAAGAAAAGCTCTATCTCTTCATGGTGCGTTGTGATGGAAATGATAAGGAGATTTGTAATCGCATGACAGTGGCACTGGTGCGTCTCGCTCAACGAGGTAACACGTGCGCGAGAGATGAGCTCGTAATGTGGGTGACGTACGTCGTAAATGACTGGATCGATAAGTACCCGCAGATATATAAATGGAAAGGTTACCCTGACGAAGTCACCGACAAGATAGTTGGATGTGTGCTCAGGTATAAATACACTGGTTCGTTTCTTGGATACTTGTTTAAGACGCTCGAGTACTCAGCTCGTGGAAAACCCCCGATTGTCTCGTTTGACGACCTTTTTGGTGAGTCGGGCAAGACTCGCGTTGATTTCTATGTGGCGGAGAGGGATTCTCCAAATTCGTAAATTAAAGCCCCTACTGAGAGGCTTCGATTTTGGAAGTAAAAATTCTTCAAGAAACCCTTATGGAGCTTGATGGTGGTAATTCCGATACGTTGAGGGGGCACATTATTTAAGGATTAAATTTACAAATCTACTATTATATGTTATAATAGAGAGCGAAATTTGTTCCTTTAAACTTGATTTCGGAGACTGGTCATGGCTTTTAAAATTATTATGGTACTTTGTGTTACCTTCACTTTGATTTTATTTGTTTCACATATCTAATAAAGATTATGGGGAGTCTAAAATGGAATTTCATTTTTCAACAGTACTAGGTGTTATACACGGAAGAAATTTGTCTGGTGAAACTACTTCTCTAATAGGACATATCCTAGATTGCGAAATTAGAGAGGCACAAGTCTTGGATAACATCCCTCATTGCAGAGAATATTTGAAAGAACAATTTCCAAACCTAAATACCAAGGATATTATATCTGCTTTTGCCGAACTAGATATAGAACTGGAAAAAGATAACCAGCAATCATGCAACCAAAAAATCACTTGCGATTGGTTAAAGAAAATTTTTCCCTTATGTAATTGTACTGAAAAATTACAAGTTAAACCCAAACCACATAACTATCTGGATCTATTAAAAACGGAGTTAGGTTGGTAAATCAAGGCATTTTTCTTTTCTTAATTAAAGAAAATCCCAGTACTATTTGTACTGGGATTTTATTTTATAAACCAAGTAGTTCTCTAAGCTTCCCCTCATCAAAACCAATCACCACATCATCGCCGATGCGAATCACTGGCACCCCCATCTGACCAGTAAGCTCGATCATTTCCTGTCTCTTTTCAGCGTCCATTGCTACGTCGTGTTCGGTATAATTTATATTATTTTCCTTAAAAAAATCCTTAGCTGAGTGACAGAAATGACAAACTGGTGTGCTATAGATAGTAACTTTTTTCTCCATAAAATTTAATTATTTTTTAAATAGTGACATTATATCATTTCTTACCAAAACTTGTACCACGGCCTAACCTCTTCATTATTAGGGGTTGTTGTAGCCGTGAGAGTTGCCTGATCGTCATCCATTATAATCACAACTTGCTCCCCTTCTCTAGCAATATCAAACTGTCGGCGCATCTCCGCCTCAACTCCACGATCGCTAGATAGATACTTTACCTCCTTATCAAGGTTAATTTGTCTCTCTTCCAATTCAGCCATCTCTCCTTCCAGAGCTAGGCGCTTTTCAGACATTTCTTTGGCCACCAAATAGCGATCGTAGGCACTCCAGAAAATAAGCAATGATAACACTAGAAGAATTACCTGCGTAAAACGTGATTGAAAAACTGAGCGTAATTTGCGCTTTTGATGAAAATCAAACATGTGCTAATATTCTAGCATTATGAGTATACTTTATTCTAAGCGTGGCAAGGGTATTATTAAGTGGATTTGGGTGGTTTTTGCTGTATTACTAATTCTTAGTATGATTTTTGCCTTTTCTGGCAGTATTGAGCTTTTTAGTCCAAGCAACACAGCTCCAGCTACTACTCCGATTTAACCATCTTCATGAAGACTTCCTGTGGAATATGCACTTTACCTTTTCCACGTTCCAGCATCTTCTTTTTACCGCGCTTTTGATTTTCGCGTAATTTCATCTTGCGTGTAATATCCCCACCATACAGATGTCCAGTAACATCCTTCTTTAGAGCTGATAGGGTTCTTGAAGCAATAATTTTTCCTCTTACCTTAGCTTGGATTTTAGTCACAAACTGTTGTCGTGGCAAAGTATCGTAAAGCTTTTCCACCACCGCTCTAGCATCAAATTCTGACCGTCGTTCGCCCACCACTCGTGAAAAAGCTACGATCAATTCTTCTGCCACCAAAACATCAAGACGAACCACTTCGGCTGGACGCATCTCAGCAATTTCATAAGATAATGAACCGTAACCACTCGTGACATTTTTTAGCTTATCGAAGAAGTTGCGCATGAGTTCACGTAACGGCATTTCAATCGACACAATATTTCGTCCATCACCAAATACTTCAGTATCAATCACTTGTGCTTCATGTTCGTAGAGTAGAGTCAAAACTGCACCCATATAAGTTGGCGGAATGATAATCTGTCCTAAAATCCACGGCTCGCGAATGGTCACTTTTTCACCATGATCAGGAAAGCGTGATGCAGCATAAATACTTTCGATAGTACCGTCACTGTGAGTAATTTCGTAAGCAATTGACGGTGCGGTAATAATAAGCTCTACCGAAAACTCTCGCCTGAGTCGCTCGGCAATAATTTCCATATGAAGCATTCCTAAGAAACC
>CAYZXV010000112.1:0-4887 GCA_964482525.1 uncultured Rhodospirillaceae bacterium
CCTGAATTAGTCCTCCCTCATGCGTCTATGCATGAGCGCAGTTTTGTTTTAGCCCCGCTTGTTGAAATTATGCCTGGTTGGGTTCACCCCGTCTTGAAAAAAAGTGTGCGCGAGCTTTTTGTTGCTCTGCCCGAAGGTGATCGGCGCAGCCCTGTTTATCCCCTGTAAGACGATGCTTAATTCAACCGCCAGCGTAGTTCACGCAAGAGAACATCTGTCTGTTGAATTGGGAGGGGGTCTGCTGCAAGGTCCCTGACAACTTCAAGTGCTTCGATTGCTGCACGAAGTTGCCCACGATCAGCTTGAAGATAGCCGAGTTCCTTCCAAAGGTCTTGACGGCGTGGGGCAAATAAGATCATCGCTTGGAGCGTAGAGATAGCAGCGTCGGTTTGTTTGTTCGCCAGATAGCGGCTTTTAACAACATGTTGAAGGCGAAGAAGGACTTCTCGTGATGATAAGGGATGAAGAACTTCGGAATTCAAATCCATAGGCCTAGTTTCCGAATCATCCGAAGGGGCCCACATACCATCGTCGTCCATGATTACGTCTGTGGCTTCTTCGATTTGGCACATTTGTCCAGAGCGGAATGGGTCCAAAACGACCTGGCCATCTGGCCCTGACAAACGAAGCAAAAAGTGACCAGATAGATCCAAACCTGTCATTGCCCAACCTAGGGCATGGGCGATATGAAGGTAAAGGATTCCAAGTGCTAGGGGAGCCCCCATTTTCTTGTCGATCACATCCATAAGGTTTGTGACGGCTTCCGCCTCTTCGCGAAGCGTGACACCCTGATAATGGTTTTGATACACGATAACTTTGCGCAGCGCAGCGAGTCGTTCTTCAACCTCAATAATTGGTCCAATGCTCCGGACTTGGTGAACCATATGGTCAAGGTGCTGTCGGTAAGGGCGAAGATCAGCCTCTGGGTGCTCGAAAGTAGCCAAAGCCAAGGCAGCATCAGCCAAATCGATTTCCCGGTCGGAAAGATCGCCAATTTGTCGAAGCAAACGAATAGATTCGGGATTATGGGCCATGTCGTGATTCTAGGACCAAATCAACGCAAAGTGAATCCCGAAATGTTAGAAAACTGTCTGTCAGCGTCATTCATCCACAGAAAAAGCATTCTCAAGATGTGTGGGCCAAGACCAAGGTTTGACCAGCATCACATCGAACCGCGCGGTCAAGGATGCCCATGGTTCATGTCGTGCAAGGAATATCCTCGCGGTTCGAATTAAACGCCCTTTTTGTCTAGGGGAAAGAGCCTCGCTTGCTTCTTGTTGAGAAGGTCTGGCTTTAACTTCAATAAAAACGATAAAATCCTTATGTCTTGCGATAATATCGATTTCCCCTAAGCCGGTTTTGTACCGGTTGGCAAGGATCCGATACCCTTTCAGGCGAAGAATAAAGCGGCACAAATATTCAGCCCACAGACCGCTGCGGTAGGCTTTGTTGCCCTTGGTTTTGCGAAGGGGGGTGGGGGGGGTTTTTACCATTTCCGTGGCGTATAAGGATTCTTTTTCGCCCATTTCTCAAGGGCAACGGCAAGCGTATCCGTATCGTGTGGAAGTGCAATTTGCAGTGTTACAAACATATCTCCCGCTGCTTCTTTGGCCACGGGAACCCCTTTCCCTTTCAGGCGCATAATCGTACCCGTGTTTGCGCCTTTGGGGATCTTTAGGGAGACAGACCCGTCGAGTGTCGGTATTTTTATCTCTCCACCGTACAGGGCTTCTGGCAGGCTGAGAGGCACCGTGAGTAAAATATTTTTTCCATCACGCTTAAAATAGGGGTGATCCGCGATGTGAACCTCGATAATGGCTGCCCCGCGACCGTTCTGACTTAAGCCTTTAAGCCGAAGTTTATGCCCCTCTTCAATCCCAGCAGGAATAGCCACATCAATGGTCTTGTCGTGGTTAAGGGTAACGCGTTTTGTCGCGCCTAGGCATGCTTCGGCAAATGAAATCGTGATCTTATAGCTTGTATCTTGCGTCGGTTCTTCCCGGTCGTTGTGAAAACTTGTGTTTCCCTGTCCTCTTCCTCCGCCAAAGAATTGAGCAAAGAGATCTTCGACACCAAAATCAGGGCCAAAAGAGGTTGTATGCGCTCTTCGCTTTCCGGCTCCAGAAAATGGATCAGATCGATAACGAAACCCTTTTTCTTGCCCTTGATTATCTATTTCGCCTCGATCATAACGGGCGCGCTTTGTGGGGTCAGACAGCAGATCATAGGCTGCCGTAACTTCTTTGAACTTTTGTTCAATATTTTTATTCCCAGGGTTTAAATCCGGGTGGAGTTTTTTAGCAAGTTTACGGTATGCACTTTTGATTTCCGATTCGGATGCGTTTTTGGATACGCCAAGGAGTTGATAGGGATCGGTCATGTCGAAGGAAACCCGTACACAAAACGCCCGCATCCCTTAAACAAAAAAGAGATACGGGCGCATGATTGGCTTACTGAACAATCTGCCATGACCCATCGGGTTGCTGACAGGCGCGTCCATAGCCTTGTTGCTGGCGTCCTGCTACCGTGATTGTCTGTTGGAATTCGCGGCAGTAGGCCCCGTTGTTAGCGTAGCCGTCCTTAATGGGGGTGATGGTTCCAGCATTACCAGATTGCGGGTTGTTCCAAACGATTTGCTGGCCGATCGGGGCAGAATAAGCGCGGGAAGTTGCCTGCCCCATCGCGGCTTGGTCAGCCTTATCGAGCGAAGCGCCGATTTCGTTCCCAAGCCACCCGCCGATAACGACACCTGCGGCCGTCGCAGCAAGACGCCCGGAGCCTTTACCGATGTTGCTGCCCAGAAGGCCGCCGACCCCTGCGCCAGCCAAGGTGCCGAAAGTTTCCTTATTTCCCATGTTTTGCGCCTGGCAAGCGGGGAGAAGAAGAGCAAGGCCGAGAACGGCGAAGACAGAAAAGCGAAGCATGGTAAACCTCTTGAAGATAGGGAAACGAAAAATAGATGAGCTAGGGTAAACTAAAACCAGAAGGTGGCGCAACTGTGGCCTTTGTGTCTAAGGGGAAAAGTTTTGATGCAAAACTTAAGCAGAGCCATTAGCCTGTGGATAGGCGCGGTTATGATTCGCCTCCCTCTAGAAGTGTCGTGATGCGGAACGAACATGGGTGAAGAAGAAAAATCAATAGAAAACAATAGATTAAGGAGGCTCGCAAGCATTGCAAGTTTGTTGGTTGCCAGCATCCTGATCGCGATGAAGGGGGTTGCCTATTGGGCAACAGACTCTATTGCCGTTTTATCATCTCTCATTGATTCGTCCGTGGACTTACTGGCGTCCCTTTTGACTGCGTTTGGTATTTTTTGGGCGATGCGCCCGCCTGATCGCGATCATCGTCATGGACATGGCAAAGCAGAGGCTCTGGCCGCCTTGGTTCAGGGGTTGTTTATTGCAGGTTCGGGGATTTTTCTCATTATCGAAGCTATTGACCGGTTTTTACGTCCCAAAGCTCTTGAGGCGACGTTAGCTGGGTTTCTAGTTATGGGAATCGCTATCGTTCTAACGCTTCTTCTTGTCGTTTTTCAGTCTTATGTTATCCGAAAAACCGGCTCGATCGCGATCGGATCGGACCGGATGCATTACACCGGAGATTTGTTCGTAAACGGTGCTGTGATTGTTGCGCTTGGAATGCAATCCTATTGGGATGTTTCTTGGGTAGATCCGTTTTTTGCCCTTCTTATTGCTGTAATGCTTTTGATTGGTGCCTATAAAATTGCAGCGCAGGCGTTCCGCGAGCTTATGGATGCCGAGCTTCCCGAAGAAATGCGCCAACGCATCATCGCCATCGCTCAGAGCGTGGAAGGGGTCAGGGGCGTTCATGATCTGAGAACGCGTTCGGGACGAGGGGCCCCGTTTATCAGCATGCATGTTGAAATGGCAGCTCAGTTGCCTCTCATTAAAGCGCACGCGATAGTTGACGTTGTCGAAGCAAAAATTAAACAAGCGTATCCAAACGCGGATGTGCTGTTGCATGAAGACCCTGCGGGCATTCTCGAAGAACGACTCGACACGCTTATTGAACGGAATGACCCCTAAAACATATTGGAGTCCTGACAGGCATGTACGAATTATTCTATACAACGGCCTTCTTTGCCCATGGGGCTTTGTTTTTGGCTCTGTTGGTCGTTCTGTGTCGACGGTTGGCTGTTCCAAAACAAGATTGGCCCTTTGTGATTTTGCTTTTGCTGTGGGGTGCTTTGGTCCTGGGCGGTCATGGGGCCAGCTTGCTGAAGAAGTTGAATGATATTTCTATTTATGGAATTGCGACTTTATTTGGCCTGGTGGTTATGTCTGGGCTGTTTTCTCATTTTTGGAGGAAGCCATCTGCCAGGCCTGTTTTATCTCCTCCCTCCTTGGCCTTTCCCCTGCCCGAGTCCCTGAAGGTGCAAAAGGGTGTTTTTTGGTTTTTGGCCGGAACATTGGCCTTTTTTGCGCTTTGTAGCGTTGTATTAGGGATGAGCGTATATCCCGATAATGCTGACTCGATGATCTACAGGCTTCCGCGCGCGTTTTGGTATGTCAGCCACGGAAGTTTTATGCACCCCTTCGATACGCCGGATAATCGGTTAATATACTATCCTTTGAATGGTGTTGCCTTGTACGTTCCTCTAGTCCTTTATGGGCTTCCCGGAACGTGGCACAGTGTTCCTTCGCTGGTTGCGTGGGGAATGGTTGTTTATACGACCTATCGGTTCGCGCGTGGTTTCGGGGCGCCTAGGCTTTGGGGTCTTTTCGCGGCATGGCTTGTTGGATTGACGCCAAGCATTTTAGCGCAAGCGGTTTCCACAAATGACGAGATCATTGCCGCTGTCGCTTTTCTTGGGTGTCTATACATGGGCTTTCGGTGGTTGGTTACCGGACGTTCAGCCTATATGGT
>CAYZXV010000113.1:0-4858 GCA_964482525.1 uncultured Rhodospirillaceae bacterium
CCCCTTTTTCCAAACCAATGGCCTGCTCTTTCTTTCAGAAAAAGACTTGGGTGGAACGCTAGATGTTCTGGTTCAGGCCCAACCCATGCTCGGTGGTTTAGCACAAGATCCCTCCCTGCGTGGCTTATTTAGGACGCTCTCACTCGCTGCCGAAGGCATCCTGCGCGGGCAAGCAAAATATGAACAAATTGAGCCTTCCCTTGCCATTGTCACGCAAGCGGTTCGTGCCAATCTGAACGGCATTCATGCCATTTTGCCATGGCAAAGCATGATGTCGGACAAAGCCCCAACCATCCGGGACCTGCGCAAATACATCATTACACAGCCAAATCTTGATTTCACTAATCTGTCCCCAGGCCATGAGGCCCGACGCATGGTTCGAGCAATAGCCGACAAACACCATCTTACCGCTGAGAATGGTGTGTCCGTCCGCATGACAGGTTCAGTTGCCTTAAACGATGAGGAGTTTGCTAGCGTTGCCGAAGGCGCAGAGCTTGCTACACTCGCATCACTTGTTCTTGTTTTAACGCTTTTGTTTCTTGCCCTCAAATCAGTCCGCCTTATTTTGCCAATTCTCATTACCCTTGTCTTTGGGTTAATCACTACGACAGCCTTTGCGCTTGCAACCGTCGGCTCACTTAACCTGATATCCGTTGCTTTTGCCGTTATGTTCGTCGGAATGGCGGTCGATTTTGGGATTCAATTTGGGGTTCGTTACCGCGAAGAGCGCCATGCAAACGATTCCTCCGATCTGGCCATGCACGCGACGGCAGAAGAAGTCGTCGGCCCCCTAACGCTCGCAGCAGGGACGACCATTCTTGGGTTTCTCGCCTTTATCCCGACAGATTATCGCGGCGTGTCCGAACTTGGCATTATTGCTGGGGCTGGCATGGTTATAGCCCTTTTCCTCAACTTGACTCTTTTGCCTGCCTTGTTGACGCTTTTCAAACCACCGGCAGAACCAGAGTCTATCGCCTACCCCTGGGCTGCGTCAATTGACCAGTTTCTTAACACTCACCGAAGCCGGTTGCTTGGCTTAACCGCAATCCTCCTTCTTATTAGCCTAACCCTTGCAAGCCAAGTACGTTTTGATTTCGATCCGCTAAACCTCAAAAATCCGAAAACAGAGTCAGTTGCAACTTTGTTTGACATCATGAAGGACCCTCAAGCCACGCCCTATACCATCGATATTCTTGCCCCAACTCTTGAGGACGCCCAAACCCTTGCCGCCAAGATTCAAACCTTGCCGGAAGTTCATCACACGATAACACTGGCCAGCTTTATTCCTGAGAACCAAGAAGAAAAAATTGCTCAGATTGAAGAAGCACGCTTTCTACTTGAACCTACTCTTAATCCACCCGAACGCCTGATATCACCAGACCTAGAAGATCTTACCAAAGAGCTTAAAGCAACCGCCGATAAACTCCGGGCACTTGGAGCCGAGCGCAAAATAGCCCATGAACTAGCCTATCTTCTGACCGTTATCGCAGATAAAAACGACGATACCTTGTATCATCAACTCGACAATGCCCTTGTTGAAGGCATGCGCCAACATCTTACGCGGCTCGATAAGCTCTTGAAACCCGTGCCTATCACGGCAGACACGATCTCGGATGATTTGCGTCGCGACTGGATTGCCGCCGATGGGCAAGCCAAGATCGAAGTTTATCCAAAAGGAGATGGTCGCGATCCAGTTATCCTGGCAGCCTTTACCAAAGCAGTCCGGGCCCTTGCACCAAATGCTACTGGGACCCCTATATCCATTCAAGAGTCCGGCCGTACAGTGATGAACGCCTTTATTCAGGCTGGGGCACTGGGACTTTTGGCTATCATTATTCTTGGCTTTGTAATTTTGCGTAAGGCGGCCGATGTCGCGCGTATGATTTTTCCTCTAATTCTTGCCGTAATCTTAACATTGGCCGTTATGACTCTGATTAACCTCCCGTTAAATTTCGCCAATGTGATCGCACTTCCCCTTCTCCTCTCTCTAGGGGTCAGTTACGCTATTTACTTCATAACCTATTGGAACAACGGCAATGACAACTTGCTTCATTCTAGCATCGCACGTGCCGTCCTGTTCAGCGCCGGGACCACTCTTGTTGCGTTTGGGTCACTCTCTTTGTCTTCTCACACAGGAACACGCGGTATGGGGGAATTATTAACGATTGCCCTGTTATCCTCCGCCTTCAGTACGTTCTTGGTTCTTCCACTCTTGCTCAATCGTAAAGCTTCCGTTAAACCTGAATAATTGGTGATTTTTCGCCATGAATCAAAAAGAGGCCCCCATGTTTACAAGACGCCCCATTATTACTCTTTCCTTGGTTGCGCTTTTGGCGCTGTCCGCATGTGCATCCGTCCCACAGTCGCCAGCCGAACGCGCCGAAGCTGCGGCTATCAACGATCCCATTGAACCGTTGAACCGTGCCATTTTTGACGTCAACGATTTCTTGGATCGTCTGCTAATCCGTCCTCTTGCCGAACTCTATCGCGTCACTGTACCGCCTCCCTTGCGTGATCGGGTTGCCGCCATCCTGAAAAATATGGCCGAACCTGTGATCTTTGCCAACAACCTGCTGCAAGGTGAATTTGGTAGCGCCAAGACAACCCTTGGCCGTTTTCTCGTCAATACGACCGCTGGTGGAGCCGGAATGTTCGAGGTTGCGAGCGATCTTGGCTTGCCACGCCAGTCGGGTGATTTCGGCCAAACGCTCTATGTTTGGGGGCTAGGCGAAGGGCCATACCTTGTGTTGCCGCTCTTTGGGCCTTCGAATATTCGCGATACGGTTGGCCTTGTCGTCGACTCTTTCGCGTCGCCTTGGAAATATGTCGTGGCTTATGGGGACACGGTTATTGAGGATTCGTTTGCTGCCGCCGACATGTCGGCCTCTGGCCTAACACGCCGCGAAGCAAATATCGAAGGTCTTGACGCCTTGCGTCAAGGATCCCTCGACTTCTATGCCCAGATGCGCAGCGTGTATCGCCAATATCGCGCCAAGCAACTTGGCTCCCCGGTAGTAAATGCCGTCCCCTCTTATGAGGACTATGATGCGGAAAACAGCACACCGGTTATCCGCTAACTTACCTCAGTAATACTATGAAAAGGGCCAAGCCATTATGGTTTGGCCCTTTTTATGTCTGAACACACGCCGGCATTCCCGACTGGACCTTATTGTTTTGGGCCGCCCCCTCGGTCACATATTTTATTATTAAATAACAATATATTACATTAAATAAGCCATGAAAGTATTGGTAAGTTATAAATATCTAGACGTTTTTGAGGTATGATCAGGGAATAGTTTAAGATTTTAAGAGACTCGTTATATGAACCGCATCATCACACATATTTCCGGCCAGCGGGAAAAAGCCATGTGCCAGCCCCGCCCGCTTAAAAGCCTTTTTACAAAACATCCCTATGTATTGGTCGGGGATGAGTTGGGCGCGTTCTACCTGGATCACTGGGCAACACTCAATCAGGAGTGCAGAGAAACAACCCTGCAGGAAGACCAGAACCCCTATTACCCATGGAACCGCCGAAGTCTGCGCGAGGCCTGTATCAGCTATATGGAGCTTGTTCATGCTGCCTATGAACAAGGCGTCAAAGATGTCGTTATTGACATGGCCCCTGCCATGCAACCAGGCATCAATGAAGCCTTGCGCCTTCATGGAATTGCAACTTTGGAAAAAGATCCTGAGCTTGTTTTTCTTGCTCTGCTCGCCTCAAAGATTGCAACCCCAATGGATGCGGTTGTTGAGATGGCCGGATCGCTGGGCATGCGTGTTCACGCAGTCAATGATGGCCTCTCCGGTATAGCAACATTTCTGCGTGAAGCGAAGGGTCACGAGGCCCTCCCTCCAACGCCAATTTTAGATGAACGATGCCGCCTTTATATGGAAGCAGGCTTTCACGACGATGTTAAGACCCTAGCCAATATTTTACGGCGAAAGCCAACTGATCATGAAATTGAACTTATTCGCGGACCACTTCTCTTACGCCTTTCAGGCAAAAGAAGCCTGACAATTGAGAAAGTTTTAGAAGAAACGCCAACGGCCACAACGATCCGCCATATTTTAGATGAGCGGCCATTTTTAGGCTTCTTTCAAAACGAACGATTATTCTCATCTGAAAAAGACTTAGATGCAGAACTGCGTAGCCTATACGGTCAAGACAGTATCGCCCGCGTATGTCTTCACGCGCCCAACGGACGGATTTTTGCAAAACACCCTCATTACACGTTCCACTATGCGCTCAAGGCTTGTCATATTGCAATGACTCGCGAACAAGCAAAGAAGGAAGTTGAAAGGCTCTTTGTTCCTAAAAATTATCATCCAAAAGAAAATGGGATGGAGGGGAACCAGGCGATCATTAAAACATTGTCGACGCCTAGACACACGACATGAAAAATCAAAATGATTTCGCTTAAACACAGCTACGCTGTGTGCTTTTAACCATCCGCCAATGCCTCCAAAGAAACCAATCAGATAAGAAAGGTGTAAACCCATAGGTCTACGCCATTCGCCGCTATTGAAAGGAATGTTATAATTATTCATAATAGTTCCATTCGGAAGAAGTATTGATCAAATATTTAGAAATCTCAGGCTATAGGCGGTGCATCTTGGCTTCAAACATTACCTACCTCTTTCCACGCGCTCAAAAAGAAGTGTGCGAGCAGCAATCCTTGAAATCCTTATTTCAAGCTTATCAAATAGTCCTTGCTGGCGACGAACTTGGCGCATTTTATCTGGATAAATGGGCAACCCTTAGCGAAGCACCAGGCCCAAACGACCCCCCGGAAGAAACGAACCCCATATATCCCTGGGGCCGCCGAAGCTTAAGGGAAGCAAAAATTGGCTATATGGA
>CAYZXV010000114.1:0-4719 GCA_964482525.1 uncultured Rhodospirillaceae bacterium
GTGGCCAACAGAGTGGCAAAAACGACAAGCGTGTGTCTGATCATGATGGCCTTCCTTTCCTGTTTCCATGCGAGAGGTCCAAGAGGGGGAGTTTACCAAGAAAGTAATTCGCTGCGCAAAAGAAAAAGGACATGTTAATGATTTTCGTTTTTTTGGCTTTGGGCTAGAATGAAGGTCTAACATTTTCGAAAAGGGAAACACCATGTCTTCATTACCAATGTTTTACGGATCGATCACGGCGCTCATCACCCCTTTTAAAGAAGGCAAGATTGACCAAAAGGCCTTTCAGGATTTTGTGCGGTGGCAGATTGATGAGGGGACAAACGGGTTTGTTCCTTGCGGGACGACGGGGGAATCGCCAACGCTTTCGGATGAAGAGAATGGCTTGTTGGTGCGCCTGTGTCTTGAGGTTGCAAAGGGTAAGGCACCCGTGATGGCCGGATGTGGATCGAACAATACGGCGCATGCGGTGCATTTGACGCAACAGGCTCAGAAACTGGGCGCGGATGCTGCGCTTCACGTTGTTCCCTACTACAACAAACCGACACAGGAAGGCTTGTTTCAACACTATAAAGCCATTCACGATGGAAGCGACTTGCCGATCTACATCTACAATATTCCCGGACGCAGCGTTGTGAACATGACGCCCGAAACCATGCAGCGTTTGGCCGAGCTCCCGCGCATCGTTGGCGTCAAGGACGCGACGGGCGATCTGGCGCGTCCGTTTAAAACGCGGCAGCTCTGCGGCGCATCCTTTGTGCAGCTGTCCGGGAATGATGAAACGGCCATTCCCTTTTTGGCGCAAGGCGGCGTGGGATGCATTTCGGTTGTCTCGAACATCGCGCCGAAACTGTGCGCGACGATGCAGGCAGCTTGGCGCAAGGGCGATTTGGCTTTGGCGCAAAAACTCAATGATCAATTGATGCCGCTCATTGAAGCGTTGTTTATTGAAACCTCACCGGGCCCTGTGAAATATGCGGCGGCCTTGCTTGGCAAATGCGTGAATGAACTTCGTTTGCCGATGGTGCCGGTTACAAAAGCGAACGAGAAAAAGATCAAGGATGCGATGGGTGAAGCGATTCTTGATATGGTGGAAGCGGCATAAGGTTTGCCGAAGGGCCAAACAAAAAAAGGGGCGCGTTTTGCGCCCCTTTTCTTTTTCTTGGCAAAAGCAGATTAGCCCTGACGCGCTTTATAGCGGGGGTTCTTTTTATTGATGACGTAAACGCGGCCTTTGCGCTTGACGACTTTGCAATCCTTGTCGCGCTTCTTGAGCGCCTTGAGTGAGTTCGCGACTTTCATCGGTCTTGTCCTGTGTTCTGGTTCCGGCGCCGGTATCGGTAGCGCAACAATTCGTTTGTAAAGAGCGCGCAACCTAGGACCTGAGGGGCGGCTTGTCAAGCAGCAGTTGCTTGCAAGAGGGAGCCCAGAAAAGGACAAAAAAGAGGGCGTAAATGCGGAAAATATTAATTATTATATTTCAGTGTGTTAGAAAAAAATGGAGCTCTGTGGCGCGCCTGAGCGTAAAAGGGGACGGTTTTTGAGCAAGAGAAGCGTCACAGCGCCATTTGGCCTAAATTTCGTCTATATGTTGTGTTTGTGCTCGTTTTAAAAACACAACATATAGGGGGTCAAAAAATTGGATCTTCAAAAATCAAAAAAACAGAAAAGTTCGCCAAAAACCCGTTAACCATAGACAAAAAAGAACGCGAGGTTAGCCTCTTTTTAACCTAAGCCATGGCAGCGTTGGGGCGTACAAGGCGCGACAAAGTGAGTCGCGCAGAACCATCGAAGGTGTTGGGATATTGATCATTCCCTTGCGCATAACGCCATCGGCCCTGTCGTCATTGAGCGGGGGTGTGTCCATCGTCGCTTTCCTTTCCCAATATGTAACTTTCCTTTCGTCATGTGCGCATGGCGAAGGTGTGCTTGTCCCGTACATCTCAAACAGAAAAGGGGTTGAATGAGCCGGAAACATTTTCATCGCGATTCCGATAATTTCCGTCACGAAAGGAGTGGTCGTGATCGCCGAAGGGATGGCGAGGCAGTAACATATCTGCATCAAGGTCAGTCATGGGACCCGCTTGATCACGAGAGGCGAGAGCAAAAATATGTGCGCAAGGTTCGTCCGCAAAACGAGAATCAGACACGTCTTCTTGAAGCGATGGCGCAGAAAAACCTTGTCGTTGCCGTTGGGCCGGCAGGCACCGGGAAAACCTATCTGGCGATCAGCGCGGCAGTCGACGCGCTTGAAAGTGGGCGGGTGGATCGGATTATTTTATCGCGGCCAGCTGTCGAATCTGGTGAACATCTTGGCTATTTACCCGGCGATCTGCGAGAGAAAATGTCGCCTTATTTGAGGCCGCTTTATGATGCCCTCAATGATCGTCTCGGGGTGAAACGGATTAAACAATATCTGGCCGATGGCGTGATTGAAATCGCGCCTATCGGTTTTATGCGTGGCCGCACACTCAACAATGCGTTTGTCGTAATCGACGAAGCGCAGAATTGCACCTATGTCCAACTCAAAATGTTACTCACGCGGCTTGGGTGGCATTCGACGATGGTGTTGACGGGCGACCCCGATCAAAGCGATCTTTTGGGGGGGCTTTCAGGCCTTGCGGATATCGCAAAAAGACTGGAGGCCGTCGAGGGGGTCGCGGTTGTGAAGCTGACTGACCGAGACATCGTGCGCCACCCCCTTGTGGCGAGCATGTTAAGTGTATTGTAATTCAAAGAAAAATTAAGAACCCCCTCTTCGCTCCCCGCTCATGCGAATGGCGGCTTGACTCATGCGCGGGAGCCTCCTAGTTTGCGCGCGGATTCTGTGATAACCAAAGATGCGGACAGCGGTATGAACGGCGATTCCAATCCCGAGGATCTCAAGGCCTTGGCAGAGCGGATTGCAAGGGCCGAAAAGGCCGCCGAACCGATGCAAACGACACAGCATGTCGCGACGCATCGGCGAGCAATCAAGCTGGTTCTCGTTGGGTCCGACTTTGTGGCCTTGATCGTGCTTGCCGTGTTTGCTGGCTTGTATGTGGATCGGTGGTTGGGTACGGCACCGTGGATCATGTTGGGGTTGCTCGTCGTGGCCTTTGGTTCAGGCTTTTGGATGATGGTCCGGTTCATCGGACAGCAAGCGGCAGCGGGATCAAACGATCCCGAAGGTTCGGAAAAGGAATAGGGGTTTTGACATGGGCATGCATTCGCCGATCGAACAATTCGAAGTGCACGATTTGTCCGCGCCGCTTTTTGACTTGGCGGGACATCCCATCGCCTTTACAAATTATACGCTCGGCGCGCTTGCCGTTTTAATTTTGGCCATCCTTTTCGTCGTATTGCCCATGCGGTCGCGTCGGGTGATCCCCGGTCGTTGGCAGGTGATCGTCGAAGGCATGTATGGCGCGATCGAGGGTCTTCTGCTTGAAGCCGCAGGTCCCAAAGGTCGCCCCTTTCTGCCGTTCATTTTCTCAATCTTCCTGTTTATTATGATGGGTAATTTGCTGGGTCTGGTGCCCGGCCTTTATACGGTGACAAGCCAGCTTGTTGGTAATCTGCTTTTGGCCGGAACCGTGATCCTTGTGGTTCTTATTACTGGCTTTGTAAAACATGGCTTTCATTTTTTCAGTTTATTCGTGCCGTCGGGCGTGCCGATGATCCTTGTGCCGCTGATATCGGTGATTGAAGTTGTTTCGTTCTTTGTCCGGCCCTTCAGCCTCTCGCTCCGTCTTTTTGCCAATATGCTTGCGGGGCATATCCTTCTGAAAGTTTTTGCGGGCATGACCGCCGCGATTGCCACCTCTGGTTGGCTTGCCGGTGTTGGGATTTTGCCTGTGATTATGAACGTGATTATTGTCGGCTTTGAAGTGTTCGTCGCGCTTCTTCAAGCCTACATTTTCACGATCTTGAGTTCGGTCTATCTGCGTGATGCGCTGGAATTGCACTAAGCGGTCTGTAGGAGATTGAGTGTTTGTCTAACCTTTAACCCAAGTAGCGTAACAAAGGAGTTTTCTCATGGAATCGAATGAAGCCCTCAAATATGTCGGCGTTGGTCTGGTCATGCTTGGCGGCGCTATCGGCGCTGGCTATGGCATCGGCACGGTGTTCTCGTCGTGGTTGACCTCGATCGGGCGCAACCCATCCGCTGACGGCAAGCTTCGCATGGTCGGCTTGATCGGCTTTGCCGGTACCGAGCTCGTGCTGCTGATGAGCTTCGTCGTCGCGGCCCTGCTGCTCTTTGCTGTGTAAGACAACGCAACAAACGACAGAAAGATACGGATATGAAGAGAGTTGACATCTCGCTTGCGGCATCTGTTGGCCTTTTGATGCTTGAGGCCATGCCTGCGCTGGCCAGTGAAACGGCTGAGGCCGTCCATGAAGGCGGAAAGAAAATGCTGCCGCAGTTGGATGTCTCTCTCTATCCGGGCGTTTTGTTTTGGATGGTTGTGTGCTTTTTAACTTTGCTGCTCGTCATGCACTTTGTCGGCCTGCCGGGCATACAAAAAACCCACGGCAAGCGGCGACGCATTTTGGATGGCGATCTAAAGGCCGCACGGAAGGCTGGCGAAGAAGCCGAAGCCGTTGTAAAGGCCTATGAAGCGGGCCTTCATGAAGCTCGGTTCCATGCGCAGGAAACAGTAAATGAAATTGTGGCGCAAGCCACGGCGGAGGCGATGGCCAAGCGCGAGGCGCAAGACGAAGAAATCAAACATCGCC
>CAYZXV010000115.1:0-4677 GCA_964482525.1 uncultured Rhodospirillaceae bacterium
CACGGTTTGAGCAAGAAGCCGCTTATTTGACTCTGACAGCCAATGTCGCCACGACCGCGATTGCCGAAGCGTCATTGCGCGCGCAACTGGATGCGGCCAAAGCCATTGTTGAATCTCAACGAAAGCAGCTTGGCATCATGAAGGCCCAGCTTGACGCCGGGGCGATTGCCCGCCCCGCTTATCTCGCGCAAACCGCCGCTGTCGCGGCGAGCGAGACGATGCTCGCGCCGTTTGAAAAGGAACTTGCGCAGACGCGTCATCGTATGGCGACCTTGCTGGGGCGGTTTCCAAGCGAAGGCGTTCCGGCCAGTTTTACGATGGAAGGGTTGACTTTGCCTGAAGAGCTGCCGGTGTCGCTTCCTTCCAATCTGGTTAAACAACGCCCTGATATCCGTGCTGCTGAGGCGAACTTGAAGGCCGCGAACGCCAAGATTGGCATTGCCATGGCCGCGATGCTCCCACAATTCAGCCTGACGGGCAGTTATGGCATCAGCGCCGGGCAGATCGCCAACATGTTTACGCCGGGCACCGCGTTGTGGGGGCTTGCGGCCGGGATTGCCCAACCTTTGTTTCAAGGGGGCGAACTTTTGCACAAAAAGCGCGCGGCTCAGGCGCAATATGAACAGGCTGCGGCGACCTATCGCGCCACGGTTTTAAACGCATTTCGCGATGTCGCCGATACGCTGCGCGCGCTTGAAGCTGATGCCGCCACGCTCAAGGCGCAGGTGGATGCCGAACGTGCGGCGGCCGAGTCGCTTGAAATGACCACGCAACAGTACAATGCCGGCGCGGTAAGCTATGTCGCGCTTTTGTCCGCACAGGCCGCCTATCAGACCGCGAAAACTGGCCTGATCAAGGCGAAGGCCGCGCGGCTTGCCGATACCGCCGCGCTGATGCAGGCGCTGGGCGGCGGCTGGTGGAACCGCAAGGGGGAAGGCAGGGCTTCGCCATGACCTTATGCGCACAGATCAATAGAAACCGTCATCGCGAGCGAGCGTTTGCGCGCGTGGCTTCTCGCTATGACGGTGGGTACAGTTTCGGTAAGGAGAGTTAGGTTATGGCAAAGAGAATGATCATAATGCTGGTGCTGTGCGGCCTTGTGGCCGGTGGCGTCATTGGATTCAAATCGTTCGGTCACAAGATGATGATGAATGCGATGGCTCAGATGGGCAGCCAGCCCCAAACTGTGTCAACCATGAAGGCGGTTTTGGACTCCTGGCAGCCGGACATGAAGGTCGTTGGGACGCTTAAGGCTGTGCGCGGGGCTGACCTCGCGGCCGAAGCATCCGGAACGGTCGAAAATATTTTTGTCGAATCCGGCCAAGATGTGACCGAAGGCACCGTGATCCTGCAAATGCGCAGCGCCGAGGATATCGCCCAGCTTCAGGCGCTTCAGGCTCAGGCGAAGCTTGCCGAACTCACGGTCGAACGCAACGAAAAACAGATTAAAGCGCAGGCGATTTCTCAGGCAGCGTATGACGCCGACAAGGCGAACTTTGAAAGCCTAAAGGCTCAAGTCGCGCAGCAAGAAGCCGCGATCCAGAAAAAGACAGTTCTTGCCCCCTTTGCTGGCCGCCTTGGCATCCGCAAGGTCGAGATCGGGCAATATGTATCCGCCGGAACACCGGTTGTGACCTTGCAACAAATGGACGCGCTGCACTTGGATTTCTTTGTGCCCCAACAAAATCTTCCACGCGTTCAGGTCGGACAAAAGGTGATGCTTCGCACAGATACCTATGCCGAACGCACGTTTGAAGGTGAGATCGTCGCCGTGAACCCCAAGGTTGATGAGGCTACGCGCAATGTCGAGGTTCGGGCCCTGTTCCCCAATCCCGAAAAACTTTTGCGCCCCGGAATGTTTGCCGCCGCGACAATCACCACCGGCGATCCCACGAACTATATCACACTCCCCCAAACGGCCGTCACGTTCAATCCTTATGGAAACACTGTGTTCATGGTGAAAACGGAAGGCACGGATGACAAGGGCCAACCAAAATTGATCGCCAAAACATCGTTTGTGAAAACGGGTCCCACGCGCTGCGATCAAATTGCCGTGTTGGAAGGCGTCAGCGAAGGGGATGAGGTTGTGACGGCAGGTCAAATGAAGCTGCGGAACGGCACGGCGGTTATCGTTAACAATGTTGTCCAACCGACGAACGACCCCGCGCCAAAGCCAGTGGATCGGTGAGGGGGATGCGTTTAGCAAAGGTATTAAATGGTGCAGAGGTTATTATAGCCAACTCAACCAGAAACAGTCATTGCGAGCGAAGCGAAGCAATCCATGGAAACTGCGGACCAGCAAACCCGCAATTGCCGCACCGCCACTTCCGTGGATCGCCACGTCGGCCTTACGGCCTCCTCGCGATGACGATGGTTTGTTCGTGTGATCTCTGTTTCTTCTTAAATGGAATAGGATAAAGGCCAGCCTATGAACTTTACTGATATCTTTATTCGTAAGCCTGTTCTTGCCATGACGGTGAGCTTGTTGATCCTTGCCCTCGGCTTGCGGGCGGCGTTCACGCTTCCTGTGCTGCAATATCCGCGAACAGAAAACGCAGTGGTCGAGATTACGACCGCTTATTATGGCGCGGATGCCGATGTGGTTGCGGGTTTTATCACCACGCCACTTGAAAACGCGATCGCTCAGGCGAACGGCATTGATTATATTTCCTCGGTCAGCCAAAACGGGATGAGCACAATCACCGCGACGCTGCGTCTGAACCACGATTCCAACAAAGCTCTTTCGGAAATCAGCGCAAAGGTCGACTCGGTTAAAAACCAATTACCGCCAGAGTCGCAGCAGCCCGTATTGTCCATGAGCGTGGGCGAAACCATGGCCGCGATGTATATCGGGTTCCGGAGCGACAAGCTGGAGCAAAACAGCATCACCGATTATTTGCTTCGGGTTGTGCAGCCGCAGATGCAGGCGGTTGAAGGCGTCCAGACGGCCGAAATTCTTGGCGCGCAGACGTTTGCGCTGCGCGCGTGGCTCGATCCCGAAAAGCTTGCCGCCTATGATATGACGGCGGCCGATGTGTCGCGCGCGATGACGGCTAACCATTATATTTCTGCGCTTGGCAAAACCAAAGGTCAGATGGTGCAGGTTGATTTGAACGCGTCGACCGATTTACGTTCTCTGGACGAGTTTCGGCGCCTGATCATCCGTGAAAAAGACGGTGCGATTGTGCGGCTTGAAGACGTCGCGTCCGTCACCCTTGGCGCCGATAATTATGAGGCACGTGTGGGGTTTGACGGCGAAGAAGCTGTTTACATGGGGATCCAGATCGCGCCGACCGCCAATTTGCTTGAAGTCATAGGGCGGGTTCGTGATAAGTTTCCGCAGATTCAGGCCGAGCTTCCCGAAGGCTTGGAAGGGTCAATCGTTTATGATTCCACAAAGTTTGTGAACAGCGCCATCGACGAAGTGCTTCGCACTTTGATTGAGGCGATGGTAATCGTCACGGTGGTCATATTCCTGTTCCTTGGCTCGCCGCGTTCGGTGCTGATCCCCGTGATTGCGATTCCGCTTTCGCTTGTTGGCGCCTTCACCTTTATGATGGCGTTTGACTTTTCGATTAATCTACTCACGCTGCTCGCGCTTGTGCTTGCCATCGGCCTTGTCGTCGACGATGCGATCATTGTCGTTGAAAACGTTGATCGCCATATGGAAGAGGGGAATACCCCGTTTGTTGCCGCGATGCGTTCGGCGCGTGAACTGGCCGGCCCAATCCTCGCGATGACGATTGTGCTTGTGGCCGTGTATGTGCCGATTGGTTTTCAAACCGGCCTGACCGGGGCGCTGTTTACCGAATTTGCCTTTACGCTTGTTGCCGCGATTACGATTTCGATGATTGTCGCCCTCACTCTTTCGCCCATGATGTGCGCCCGTTTTCTTAAACCCCATCGCACAACCGAATGCCGCGTTTGGCACGAATGCTTTGTCGATTTGCTTGAGGAAAAATTTGACCGCTTGCGCCGTTGGTACGAACGGCGGTTGGATAGCAGCCTGAATTACCTTCCCGTCACGGTGGTGTTCTCGATTTTCGTGCTTGGCTTCGCCGTCTATTTATACAACACGTCAAAGACCGAGCTTGCGCCGCAGGAAGATCAGGGGATCGTGATCTCGTTTAATACGTCCGCGCCAAACGCCACCTTGCAACAGCGATTGCTTTACACGCGCCAAGCTTACAGTTTGTTCAGCGTGTACCCTGAAACGGATCATGTTGTGCAGTTCGAAATTCCCGGTTTTTCCTTTGGCGGCGTTGTCCTCAAGCCATGGGATGAACGTGATCGCACGGCGACCGAGATTTTGCCTGATGTCCAACGCGATGTGGCTTCGCTTGCGGGTATAAATGGCGCTGCGTTTCAGCCGCCTTCATTGCCTGGCGCGCGGGGCATGCCTATCCAGTTTGTAATCAAAACAACCGACAATTATGAGCGCCTTATGAGCGTATCAGATACATTCCTTGAAAAGGCGCAGAAACTTGGGCTGTTTATGTTCCTCAATTCCGATCTCAAGATCGATGCGCCCCAATCAACCGTTCAAATTGATCGTGAAAAAGCCGCGATGCTGGGCCTTAGTATGGCCGATATTGGTGCGGGGCTCAGCGCGATGCTTGGCGGTGGTTATACGAATTATTTCAGTTTTTCAGGGCGTGCGTACAAGGTTATCCCGCA